>CACYBR010000495.1 GCA_902772705.1 uncultured Planctomycetota bacterium | reverse complement strand
TCGACGTGCGGCGAGATAAGACCGAAGAGGAAGCTGGCGACGACTGCTGCGACAAAGCAAAGAACGAACGTTTTGAGAACGGTTGTGTTCTGACCCGTAACCGCCTTGATAATTACGACGAGGAGGATCGCCGAAACGATCGCCAGAATCGCAGTGTTAATCAGATAGGTCGTGTTGACGGCAAAGAGCGTGGCAAGAAGAGGCGACATAACGACTCCCTGTGGTTAAGCGACGAACAATATATAAGGAACGAAAAACAAAACCGCGTCAGACGTCGGACGTTTGCGCGGAACAACGGACATGACACACTCTTTCGGCCTCTTCGCGCCGCTCGTAACGTCCGCCGTTTTGAACGCGCGCGGCGTTTCGGTTGAGCGCGCGAGCGTTACCGTGCGGAGAAGCGCTTGTTTTTGAGCGGACCGAAGAATCGACCACGACGAAATTAAGAAACCCCCGCGCCGTGTGCCAAGCGCAGGGGTTGGTCGTTTCAAATCCGACGAGGAGCGGAACGAAGGCGCGCGCGTCGTCGGAAAGCGTAGGACAAAGTCAATCGCGAGCAATCACTTGGCAAACTGCGCGTCGAAGACGACGTCGACGTTCTTCGGGAACGCGACCTTCTTGACGAACTCATAGGATTCCTTCGCGCCGAACCATCGGTCCATGCGCTGATCTTCCCATTCGACAGAGAGGGGACCGTCGTAGTTGATATCGTTAAGCGCGCGAACGATTTCTTCAAAGTTGACGTTTCCGCGACCGAGGGAACGGAATTCCCACCCGCGACGATAATCGCCAAACGGCAGGTGCGAGCCAAGAATGCCGTTTTTACCGTCGAGCTGGAGCGCGGCGTCCTTCATGTGGACGTGGAAGATACGTTCCGGGAATTCACGGATGAACTTGACCGGGTCGACCATCTGCCAAATGAGGTGAGACGGATCGAAGTTGAAGCCGAACGCCGGATGATAGTCGAGCGCTTCGAGCGCGAGTTGCGCGGAATAGAGGTCGAACGCGATTTCGGTCGGGTGGACTTCAAGCGCGAACTTAACGCCTTCTTCCTGGAAAACGTCGAGGATCGGGGTCCACCGTTCCTTGAGAAGAGCGAAACCGTCGTCGATCCACTTCTGCGGCACCGGCGGGAAGCTGTAGAGATAAGGCCAGATGGAGGAACCGGTAAAGCCGGTGACAATCGTGGCGCCAAACTTCTTAGCGGCCTTCGCGGTGAGCTTCATCTCTTCGGCGCAGTTCTTCCACACCTGTTCCTTGTCGTCGCTACGGAGATATTCCGGAATGACGTCAAGGTTGCGCTGGTCGATCTGATCAAGGACTCCCTGACCGACGCAGTGGTTGGAGAGCGCCCAGCACTTAAGGTTGTACTTTTCCAACTGGGCCTTCTTAGCTTCGCAGTATCCCGGTTCGTCGAGGCATTTGCGAACGTCGAAGTGATCCGTGCCGCAAGCAAGCTCGAGTCCGTCGTAACCAATTTCGTGCATCTTGGAGAAGAGCTCTTCGGAAAGAACGTCGCCAAACTGACCGGTGATAATCGTAATAGGTCGTGCCATTGCAACCTGTCTCCTGTTTATGGTTAATACTTGGCGCCGCGCGGACGCTTGGCCAACGCGATCTGCGCTGTTAATAAGGGCGTGATGACGTCAACCTGTCTGAGCGGCAAAGCGTTCCCATTTTCCGGAGAAAACGACGTTGGCGTCATACCTTGCCTTCTCGACTATGTTGACTCTGAAGTCTTTTTATCAGAAATACGAACCGATTGCAAATGATTTCCAAAATTTTTCGACGTTTTTTATTTTTTCACGATTCGACAAGTTTTTCAGAATTTTTTCAAAATATTTCCAATAAACCCTCAAAAAAAAGTTGAGTCAGAGTTAGATTTACCCTACAATCAGTTAAGTACTGGGTTAATCGTGGACTGTAAAGACGGTTCCGCTCGTGAGAATTCAGAAGCGGACGCGGGTTTAGTCGTTAGCTGCATCGATTGTCGTTATGACCTGCGTTCTCTTCTACGCGCGGAGGGTACTGACGGCGTCTGACAGTTCCTTGGAGATTGCCAACGATCAATCAGTCGGGTCACGATCGTCGCTCCGGGACGTTCTTCCGGACGGTAGCTTTCCCGGATCCGGTTCAACCGGAAAAATTGGAAGATAAGTTGAAGATAGGTTTTTTGATGAAAGTAGAACTTAAAGTCATTGGAGGTTCTCGTTCGGGCATGGTTATCCCGATCACCATCCCTCAGTTTATGATTGGGCGCGCGGAAGATTGTCATCTAAAGCCTCGCAGCGAACTAATCAGCCGATACCACTGTGCGTTATTAGTCGAGCCGTCCTACGTCGCAGTGCGCGATCTTGGAAGCAAAAACGGCGTTTATGTCAACGGGGAACGCATCGGCGTCGAACAGGAGCTTAAGAACGGCGATCGTTTGGCTATTGGTCCCCTTGAATTTGAAGTGGTTGTCGTCGCCGACGCGCCCGTCAAGACCGACCCAGTCGCCGATCTTGTCGCTCGCGTTGTGGCGGAAAACATGGTCGCGCCCGTAAAGCCCGCTCCGGTCCAGCCGGTAGCGCAGCCAGCGTCCGCGCAACCCGCGCCGGTCGCTCCCGCGGCTCCGGTTCAACCGGCGGCGCAGTCCGCGCCCGCGCAACCTGCGCCAGTCGCCCCCGCCGCTCCGGTCCAGCCGGTAGCGCAGCCAACGCCAGTCGCTCCTGCGGCGCCGGTTCAGCCTGTCGCCCAGCCTGCGACGCCAGCCGCGCAGGCGGCGCCCGTTGCGCCCGCCTACAAGCCGTCTCCGGTTCAGCCTGCGGCGCCCGCCGGCGCTACCAGTTCCGCCGACGATAAGGACGACCTTGCCGACTGGCTTCTCGGCGACGACGACGATGGAATCTCCGAAGAGACCCAGACCATCCAGACGGCTGTCGACGACCTCGATCTGCCTTATACTCCGCAGGAACCCAAAGCCGACGCGCAGGAGGAAAAGAAGCATTCAAGCAGCGGTCCGAGCTCCAGCGACGCCGCCGCGAACCTGCTCAAGAACTTCTTCAAAGGCGGCAGATGATTTTTACGTCTCGGCTCTGACGGGGTCGACGTCCCGTAAACCGAAAATAGACGCGCGCTCAGACGACCGCGCGTCTTTTTTTTTCGTTTTTCCCGGCGCTCTCGTAATTCCGCTGTTTAAAACTTTTCTGATAGAAAAAACGATAAGACGTATTTTGTTGTTTATGCAGTTCTGGAGAACTGTGAAAAATGGATGAACGAGGTTTTTTTAGTTTCTTTTTGCGGATAGTCTGATAAAATGAACAGGACGCGTTGAGTCGATAGTCGGCGAAAACTGGCGAAATTTTTTAATTGTTAATGAAAACAACGAGGCTTGCCGTGACAAAGCGAATCAGACGATATCTGGCAGACGATGTTCTGCGCGCGTGTCGCGGCGCATTAAGAACGTTTCTGTTATGCCTCGTTTTTATTGCGTCTATGACGACCGACGGCGTTATGGCGCAGCCTGCCGACCCGAAGAACGACGGTTCCGGCGCGCCGAAGCTCCATCCGGACGAGAAGCCGACCTTTTGGCTTGTCGACGAGAACGGTTCGTGGCGCGCGCCTCTCCCAAACTGGTCTCTCGAAGACGTCATGCGTATTGTCGATTCGCGCGACGAGACCCAGAGCGTTACGCCGTGGTCGATCCAGAGCGTCGACGCTGTTGGCGACGTTATCGGCGGAATTGCGCGTCTTCAAATCAGTATGGAAATGAGCGTCGCCGAGGGAGTCGTCCGCGCGCCTCTTGGGCTCAGCGAAGGCGTTTACATTCCTACCAGGGAGGAAGAGGAGTCTGGAGCAGCCGCGCGCGGCGGCTTTACGTACGACGGTCCCGGACTCTGCGTGCTTGACGTTGACCGTAAGACGGGCGAGTATGTTGCGATTTTTCAATCTCCTTTCTCCAGCGTCAAGAAGGACGAGAAGCAGGAACAGAAGAACGAATCCCGTGAAAGCGTCGAGTCCGAAGACGCCGAGGTTGACGAATCTCCGGAAAACGTCGAGGGCGCGGACCCTTCCGAATCTTCTCGGGAGGCCGGACAGGGCGCAGCCGCTTCGAACGCGCGCGATTCCCATGAGACCGGACGCCTTCGACCTTATTCGTACCGGTTGAATCTCGATTTGTCTTTTACCGTGGAAACGTCCGGTCAGAACGGCGATCGTCGTCCGGCGAACGACGTTTCGAACGGCGAAGGTTTGTCGGACGAACCGGAATATCGGCTTGTCGCGACGTTTCCGCCGTCTCTCCATTCTCAGTTGACGCTTAACGTTCGCGCGGCCGACCTCACGATCGCCTCCGTTAAAGGCGCGGCGGCCGACGCTCCGATGACGATGAGCGAGGACGACGACGAGAACAAGTGGTCGGAACTCAAGCTTCGTGGACTTGGTCGGGGCGGCGAGCGCGTCGAATTCAGCTGGCGGCGCGACCCTCGCCTCAATAAGAATCCAACGGAAGGCGCCGTCGACGACCATGAGGGGAACGTCGTCTATCAGGTCGAGGACGCGACGATTGTCGTCGAACTCGACCCTCTCGGCACGACGTATGACGCGACGCTTCCAATTCGCGCTTTTGGCGGCGAATCAGACGTCTTTTCCGTTATGCTTCCACCCGACGCGGAGCTTTCTTCCGAGGGCGTCGTCGCGGTCGACTCGAACGGTAATTCAATCGAGGTCGTTCAGGCTGGGATTGTCGAAGAAGAGGGGACCGAATCCGAGACCGCCGGCGCGTCCAAAGAAACGGGACGACGCATGGTCGAGGTCAAGCTCGCGCAGCGCACGTCGCTCGTAACGCTTCGCCTCAAGGCGCGCGCGCTTGTGAAGGACGCGCTTGTTTCCGCCGAGCAGAAACGCGCGCCGCGACATATCGCCGGCTTTGAGGTCAAGAAGGCTCAGAAACAGTTCGGGCAGATTCACATTGTGAAATCTCAGAACGCTGATTTTAACGTTTTACCGAACTACGGCGCGTCAGGCGCGCTCGAAAATTCGCCCGACGACGGCGCCGACGTCTATTCCTTTTTCTCGCAGCCTTTCCTGATGACGGTCGAGGAATCTGTTCGTGAAAAGGTTGTCGACGTGCGTCCCGAATACCTGACGACCGTCGACTGCGACGAGCTAAAACTTCGCGCAAGATACCTCTATTCCGTCTATGGCTCGAAACTTCACGAGTTGAGAATGAGTCTCAACGGCTGGCGGCTTTCCCGCGTCTATGATTCGGAAAACGTTATTAATCAGGAGGGAGTCGTTCCGTCTAACGATCGCGGCGAGGCGGTCTTCCCGCTGGCGACTCCTTCCGACGGCGAGATCCTCGTCGAGCTCGAGTTTGTCCACGACGTCGACCATGAGCATGATTCCTACGGTTCAAGTCTCACGGATTCTGAACGTTCGAGCTGCTCCGTTGCGTTCCCGACTCCGATTGCCGCGCGTGTTGAGCCGGCGGCCGTCGTAATCCTGCCGCAGAACGCCGTTGAACTAACGCCCAACGAAGAGTTGACCACGGGGCTTGTCAAGAAAGCGACTCGTTCCTTCTCGATCAATCTTGAAATCCCCCCCGAGGCGCGTCAGACTCCCCTATACTATCAGACGCGTCTCGCGGGCGAAAATATTCCCGCGCCCTTTTTTGTCGCCGATATCAAACGGTTGCAGCAGCAGATTTGGGTCAACGTCAAGACGGACGCGACCATTTCCGACAAAGGGCTGTTCCACGTCAACGAGACGTTTGAGTATCGAATTGAGCACGAGCCGACGGGCGTTTTGGAATTTCAGGCGCTGACTCGACTCGTTGAAGGTTTGCGCGATCGTGGCGTTAAGTGCTTTGTCGACGGTCGTCAGCAGAATCTGGAGATCGATCCTCCCGAGGTCTCCGATTCCGACGAGGCGGAAGACGTTACGGCAGAAACGGACGAGAGCGCCCGCGCCGGACAGCCCGTTAAGAGTCGCTATTCCAACGGTCGTATCGTCGTCGAACCTCCCAGAATTGGTTCGTGCGTCGTTACGCTCCAGTATGACCTCGATCCGATCGAGATCCGCGAGGGTTTGACCAATCAGGTTCGAGTCGACCTTTTCCAGCCGAAATTGAGTCAGAGTTCCTGGAACAACGTCACGAACGAATTGGTCCTCAGCGCTCCGGTTGGGCTGGGATTGAGCTTCTCCAAGCCTTCCAAGCGGCGCGCGTCCGACGTGAGCGCCGACGTCGGCGACGCCGGACAGCAGTCCTTCTGGAACGTGGACTCGCGCGAATTCTCCGACGACGGTAAGATGGAATCGATTCACTGCGCGTCGTTAGTCGCCGAGTTGTCGGCGCGTTTCAGCCTCGCGCTCGATCCGCATGAGCGTGGACTTACGATTGTTGATCGCGCGTGGGTGCAATCGTGGTTTTCGGGAACCGCGCGCGTCGATCGCATCGTCTGGAAGATGATTTGCGACCGGGATTATGTCGAGCTTAGACTTCCTGAACGGTGCAATTCTGATCGCGTTTCGGTCTCGATTGACGGAGAACCGTTGCCCGTGGGCGGAGACGCGCGTCATGGGCTCGTTTTCCACGAACACAAGGTTCGCATACCGATCGATCCGAAACGTCAGCGTAAAGAGATTGCGTTGGAGGTTTCGTACATGATTGTCAACGACGCGGGTACGAAAGGCTTCCTATCGGTGGAATTCCCCGATTTCACGGTAGATTCCGTTTGGATTCGCCGCGTGTACTGGCAGACGATATTCAACCGCAACCGTTTAATCGTGATCGATCCGCACGAGTGGACGCCAGAGTTTGTCGTAAAGCGTGGTTCCGGCTCGCCTTTCTATCGCCGCGCGCCGACGATGACGCAGGACGATCTTTGCGACTGGATCGGGATTGCGCGCCGCGAAGCGATTCCTCAGGAAGCGAACGTCTACCTTTACAGCCGATTCTGCGAGTCTCCCGTGAGCTCTGACGTTTTGACGAGCGGCGAGGTTCGTGAGGAACGCGCGCTTCCTAACGCGCGGTTGCTCGTCGTGAACAACGCTTTTGTCGTTTTCCTCGGTAGCGGACTTGTGCTCGCGTTGGGGTTGGGGCTCGTTTACCTGCAGGTCATGAGCGCGCGTCAGGCGTTCTTTACACGGTGGGCGCTCCTCATCCTTTGCGGTTTGGCGCTGATCCTCGCGTCTTTGCGCCCGTTGTTGGCGCTGCTGTTCCTGCAGACGACGACGTTTGGCGTTCTCCTCACGCTGACGACCGCCGCGTTGACGGCGTGGCTTGGTCGTTCCGACTCCAAAAACAATGTCGGTGAAACAAAGAACGCTTCTGAAAAAGGCGCGTAGGGACGCCCTTGAAATCAAAGAGCGTCTCGTTCGCGTTTTCCCAGAAGAGCGGTGTGTGATACAATGTTGACGTCGAAACGAATAATCAGGTTTCTCTGCGCCGCGTGCGTCGTGTTTGCGATCGCGCGCGCCGGTTTCCTGTTCGCTCAGGACACGCGCGCGAGAGGCGCCGCGCCGGCGACTGGCGCGGAGAATGGCGCGACGTCGACGAAACCCGTCGCCGACTCGGCAGCGTCGGCCCCCGCTGTTTCCGCGTCGGGTTCTTCCGCTCACGTCGCTTCTCAAAGCGGCTCGTCTGCGGAGGACGCCGCTGGCGCCGAATCGCGCGCGCATCGTGAAAAATCGGCGTTGTTTCCTGGTTTTCGTTATTGGATGGCGCCAGACTCGTTGATCGATCGCTGGCCGTGGGGCGACGGAAAATACCTGCCCATCGAGGCGTCGTCTTTCAAAGAGTGGCTCTCCGTAACGCGCCGGCGTGGGCTCCTGCAGGATTATGTCGACGGCGCGCGTTTTCCGGGCGTCGTTTCGACGATTCATCTGCGTGCGAAGCTTTCTGGCGACACGCTTGAAGGGGAAGGCTCCCTCGTTACGGTCGCTTATCCGATAGTCGAATCGGACGCGAAGCTTGCCACCCCTCCGATGCAGTCCTTTGAGATCGCGACGTCTTATCCCGAAGATATCTCGGGCGCGCCCAGCGACGAGCTCGCGACGTATCCGGACGCCCTGTCCTATCTTCCTAACGCCGCCGATAAGACGCGCCTTTTCTTGTGGTCTAAACGCGGAAAGACGGACGCGTCCGGGAACCTCTATTACGAATTCAACTTTCATTCTGTTCTGCACGCCGAGTTGCTTCTGGAGACGGGAGAATCCGACGTCGTGACGGTTTCGGGGGGCGTTGTTCTTCCGGTTCTAACGAGCGGGCCGCGGGAATCCTCCTCTGAGTCTCCCGCGTCGTCGTCGGGCGTTCGAACCTGGCGCGTCTGCTCTCACGGACGCTCTCAAACGCGCGTCACGATAGTCCATGAGTCGAACGTGGAATCTTCGGACGTCGTCCGATCTGTCGGATATCGTCAGGAGTCGTCGTATCGTCTTTCGCTTTCAGGCGTCGAGCTTTCGACGCGATTCGATTTTGAGCGCGTGCCTTCGCATTTTTCCGAAGCGACGATCGTTCTCGATCCATCTCTTTCGTTCATGTATCTCGAGTGGGGCTCGACGCCGTCGCGTCCTGTTTCCACAGAGGTCGCCGAGGACGGCACGACGCGCGTTCGCGTTCGCGCGCCCTCGAATCTCGTCGGAGAGACGCCGGCGAGTTTGCGAGTCGTCGCGTTCTGTCCGATCTGGTTCGGCGAGCGCAGACTTCCAACCGTGCGCGTTATCGGCGACGGAATCGACTGGCGTGAATCGCTTATGCGGCTTGCCGTTTCTGAGCCGCTGACCGTGTCCGCGATCGATCCCGTCAACGCCGCGCAGACGCGCGACGCGTCCCGAACGCGAACCGAGGGACTGAATTTCGCGATGTTCAAGCTCTTCGACCCGAATGGGAGCGTGCGGATGACGTTGCGTCACAACGTCGTCGCGCCTCCGTTTGACAGCGCGACCGATTGTTACTTCACCGCGAACGAGGTCTCCGCGAAGACGACGCTTTTCTTCAATTTTGACGGAGTCGAACGCAATCGCGTCTCCGTTCTTCTTGCGCCAGGATGGGACGTTGATTCAGTTCAGGCGACTCAGGCGGAGTCAATCGCATATTCTCGTGGCGCGGGTCCGGGCGGGCGGCGCGTGATTTGGCTGACGTTTAAGAATCCCCCGACTCCCGGTCAGCCGACGCGAGTTACGCTTGCCGCGCGTTACTCCACGACGATGGAGGAACGTCTGCCAGTCGATCGTTTGTGTCCGCTGGAACTTCAGGATTCTCTCGGCGGCGCGCACGCGTTGTCCGTGCGCACGGATTCCTCGTCTCAGATTCGTTATACAACGAGCGAAGGCAGGCCGTTTGCGCCTATGAAAACGACTCCGAACTTTATCTTCGGCGAGTCGCTTCTGCGTGAAGCGACGCCCCTTGAGCCCGGCGGCATGCGTCTATGGGTCGGGGATCAAACGGTCGGCGCCTTTGCTTCTCTTGAAAACGTTCGATCCAATTACTCCGTCGACCTTTCCTGCGCGTGTGTTCTTGAAGAAGATTGGTTGCAGGAATCGTGGAAGCTCCACTGCGTGCCGTCCTCGGGAATGCGCGTCGATCGCATCGTGTTTTTTGTTAGTCTGGTCGCGGAAGAGAACAACACCGTCGCGAGCGATCTCGAATGGCGATGGTCGACTTCGATCGAACCGGAGCGTTATTTCGAGGCGCCCAGACTCTCTGACGAAGAGGCGGCGGCTCTTCACGCCCCTGAAAATTCCGCCGCGTATGAGATCAGGCTTGCAACGTCTCGAAGCATCCCCTTTGATCTGAACGTCTTCTGTTCCGTGCCCGCGACCCATGAAATCATGACGCCGTTGATTTTCTTCCCCGATTTTACAGGACGTTCAGTCGAACTTGTCGTCGAGTCGAACTCCAAGAATCTGTTTAAATCGGAAGGAGCGGCGATTGTCGAGTCCACCGTGCCGTCTGGCGGCTCGAACGACTCGTGGTTTCTTAAGAAAGCGTTCCGTTACGATCCGACCTCGCTTTTTGGCACGAACGCGGAGTCCGAGCCGGGCGAGCTCGCCGAGGAGACGAGCGATCCGACGAACGCGGAGCAAGGCGGCGAACATCGCGCGCCGGTTGCGCGGAAAGAGGACGCGTCCGGCGTCCCCTATCTCAAGCTTACGATTATTGAGCGCGCCAAGCTGGGGACCGGCGATAGCGACGTCCTGCCTCTTAACTCCCTGTGCTGGTTTGAGAATTACGACTCCTACTACCAAAACGACGGCGTCGTTCATCACTGCGCGGCCTTCTATCTCGAAAATCGCGGTCGTGATTTCATCAGGATCGGGCTGACGCTTCCGACGAAGCGTCGACTGGACGTCGATGAAAACGCCGACGATTCCCTTGAGCCGGCTTCTAGCTCGTCTGACGCCTCCAACGACGCGGCGTTCTTCAGCAATTCTCTCGATTTTACAGGCGAATGGGAATACGTCGATCACGGCGACGTCTACGATTCGATTAGCGCGATATGGGCGGACGACGTCCGCGCCCCGTGGACCCTCTGGAAGCTTCCGAACGAGGACGGCGCGCCCGAACGCTACGTCGTTGACGTTCGTCTGCTGGCAAAACGTCGATATGTTCGCGTTGAGCTCGACTACTGCGATTCGACTGGCAAACGTTTGAGCGGAAGCCGTCGGATCCGTCCAATCCAGATCGAATGCGACGTTCCAACGCTTTCGGGAGTCTGGAACGCGTGGTTTCCCCCTCAATTTCAGACTCGTCGAACGTACTTCCGTCACGACGAAACGAACGTCGGTTTCATGCGTCGTTTGAACGCGTTTGCCGATTCGTTTCTCTTTTCGATCTACGATAAAGGCGAGCTTGAGGCAATCGCTGAGCGCGTCGCTAACCGACTCGGCGACGAGTTCGCGCTTCGTTTGGCGATTAGTCAGGCGCGCCGCGTCGACTCCGGCGAAGTGGTAAAGGTGGAGTCCGCGCAAAAGGTCGGCGAAAAAGACGCGGAAAAAACCGAAACGCCCGCTGAGGCCCCCTCGACGTCGTCGCAAAGCACGGCGCCGGACGCGTCGTCTTCCAAAAAGACGACGCACGGCGAGACTGACGTGTTGGCGATCGATATGCCCAGTATCGACGCGTCAACCTGGGGCGACGTCTTTGGCTCTCCGTCGCTGGTCGCGAATCTCTTCGCGCCGGAGTATAAAGAGAACGACTCCGGTAATTCACAGGACGTGTCTGAGAATTTTGCCGTCGAATCCGCTTTCGGAAAGCTGGAAGGCTCGCGTGTTCCAACGACGCTGCTGCTCGATCGTTACGCGCTTATCAACGCGGGCGTCTCCCCGAATTTGCCGCTGCCCATAATCGAAGGGAACGATCCTTGGGAACGAACGAATTTACTTTTGGAGAGCGCCAATATCAAGCTTTTGCTTGTTTCGCCGCGACTTGCGCTGTTGACCACGGGCGAAGCGCTCACACGACAGTATGGAACGGATTTCACGTCTCTATGCGGACCTTCGATTTGCGCGCCCTCGTCGCGCGGCGCGGCGCGACGTATTCACGACGAGATCCTTGATCCCAATACGCGCCGCTACGTGGGCCCCGCCACCTGGCGCGAACTTGTTGAATCGACGAATCCCTGGGCGACCGTCGGCCTCAACGCGGCTGACGGCACGTCTGTTCAAGGCTGGACTTTTGCGTCAATCCCGATAGGACGCTCTTCCGAAGGCGTGTATATTGTCAACCGTTACGCGCTCATCGCGCTGGAGTTTTTCGGAATTGTCGGCTTTGTCGTTTTCTTCTGGCGCAGGACGTGCGTGACGCCGCGTTTCCTGATCGGAACGATGGGGTTCTGCCTGGCAATTCTCTGTCCCGCTCGTTATGAGGTCGCGTCTTTGGCGCGCGGGGTTCTCTACGGCGCGTTGTGCCTCTTTGTCTTCCGTTCCGCCCAAATCCTGTTGCCGACCTCCAGACGCGAGGGCGGCGCGGATCGGCGACCTGTCAACGTGTCAGAATCGGAATATGAACGCCGCGAGGGTTCGGCGCGAGGACGCGCCGCAGAATATGACGAGAGCGTTTCCAGCGACGGATACGTTGATTTTGCGCGGATGTCTCCGGAAGAGTTGCATTATGTCCGCTCGGGCGTGTCGGCGCTTCCGAATGATCGCGATGGAAAGACGTCGGCGAAGACGCTCCTGGCTCTCCTGACGTCTTTCCTGCTCGTCGTTTGGGTCGCGTCGAGCTTTGCGCGCGTTCCGGACGGGCCAGTCCCGGGTCCGGGCGTTTCAAGCGAGACGCCGGCGAATTCCACGCCGACTCCCGCGTCGCCTTCGGGACAGTCGACCGGCCAGACGTCGGCGACCGGCGCGACTTCCAGCGTTCCCGCCGCTCCGTCCGGAGTTGCCGAGTCTCCTAAGAAGTCTGACGGCGAGAAAGAGACAAAAGACTCTTTTCGTGAGCCATATCGTGTTTTTGTTCCCACCGACGGCGAGCGCAAACCTTCGGGGGAGTACTACTGGATCGATTCCTCTTTCTATGAAAGAATCCGTTCCGATCTGCGCTCCAGACCGCATGAGCGTTCATGGCGCGTTGTCGACGCGCTTTACGAGGGGTCCGTCAACTACAACAGTTTTACCAAAACGACGTCGATTTTCAGCTTGAAGGCGACCTATACCGTCGTGATGGATAACGACGCCGCGACCATTTCGCTCCCTGCCGTCCAGCTCGCGGCTGATGGAAGAGTTCGCTTCGACAGGCAAACGGTTACCGCTTCCTACAGCGAAGACGGGACCGAGATTTATTTTGACATTCAAGCAGAGCCCGGCGCGCATACGCTGGAGCTTACTTTTGTCCCTCCTCAGTTTTTCGAGACGACCTCGCGACTGTCGTTCCCGATACTGCCGGTCGCGTCCGCCAGACTTGAACTCGACGTTTCTGTCGACGCGCCCGCGCTCGACGCCCCCAACGCGATTGGCAAGATCGAACGATCCGCCAGACGCTTCTCCGCCGAACTCGGACCGATCGATCAACTTATTATCACGAAAGCGGCGAATCAGGCGCGATCCGACGTCGCCGCGCTCGACGTTGAACAATACTTTTTGATGCGTCCTCGCGCCTCGCAAACCGACGTCCGCGCCGCGTTTCACTATCAGACAATCGGCGGAAAACTCCAGACGCTTGAAATCGAATGCGATCCCTCGTATTCTTTTTCCGGATACTGCAAATGCGACGTTGGCGAGATTGAAAGCGTCGATTCGCCAACCTCGTCGAATCCCGCGATGCGCGTAACGTTTAAGCGACCGATTTCGGGTCCTTTTACGGTCAACGTCGACTTCGTCGCTCGCAATTTTTCCGGAATCGGACGCGCGCCTATTCCGCGAATCTCGGCTCGCGACGCGAACGTTGTTAAGAATTGGCTTGCTCTCGCGCCGGACGCGGGCGTCGAGTGCGTTTCTCAGCCCGGCGTCTCCGGGCTTGTCGCCGCGTTTCAAAGCGCCTGGGGACAGCTGGAATCCAGAATCGTCGCCGCTTACGATCTTGACGCGATTAGCGAAATGTCGCCGATTGACGTAAGGCTTGTTCATTCGCCTCCCGAAACGGAAGAGACAACGACTTGCGTCTTCTCGCCCGCGTTTACGAAGGTCGCCTTCAGAACCGTTCTCACGACAAGCTCCGATCTTTTCCGCGTCTTGTTTGACGTCCCCAAGCCCTTTGTCGTCGAATCTCTTACGGTCCTCGACGAGAACGGCGCGACCCTGTCGCCGCCGGAACAAACCTTGTCCGAGGACGGGCTGAGTCTGGAGTTTGAAGGAGCGTTACGAGGCAAATACACGATTGAGATCGTCGGCAGAACCAGACGAACGATTAACCACGACGCGGATTTTCCACTCATTTCGGTAAGGGGCGCCGTTTGCCATTCACGATATGCGCGGGTATACTGCGCGCCAAACGTCGATCTTGAGTGGAAGAGCTTCCCTGAAACCTGGGCGATTGCCGAGCGCGAACTCTTTGCGACGCTGGGCGACGAACCTTCCGACGTCTGCCCCGTTGAAGTCTATTCCGCCGGCGCGACTGTCCCCAGCGAGCTTCCTGACGCCAGCGTTTCCGCAGTCGACGCCGCAGGACAGGACGTCTCCCGCGAAGGAGAAAACGCGGGAGAACTTGCCGACAATACAGGCGATTCCGAAAAAGAGAACGCTCAAAGCGAACAACCGTTGACGCCCTCGATTCCCGTTGTCGCCGTTCATATGAACGTTCCTGCCCTTCTTGGGTACGAACGGCTCTTCCTTTATCCGGTCGACGATTCTTCTTCGTTTAACGGCGTTGGCGAGAAGTGGAAGGCGACGTATCAGTTGCATTTCCAGACGCTTAGCGGAAGAATCGATCGTATTTATGTCGCGGCGGACGACCTTTATTCGCTGGATCCTCTTTTGACGACGTCGTTTTTCACGGTTGAGGAAACGACGACTCCCGACGGAGAAAAGGCTTATTTGTTCACGCCCAAGCGTCCAATTCTTCCAGAAGACGGCGAGGTTGAACTCCTTTTTTCCGCGTCCTTTAAAAGCGATCCTTCCGGAGTCTGTCTTCCTCGTTTTCAAACGCTTCCGTCGTCCTTGTACGAGGACTTTTCCAACGTTAGGAGGACGGCTTATCTTCCGACGTTGCGCGGAAGCGTTCCCATCTTGTGGTCGTCGCGCAATATGAAAAAGGAGAACGATCCGCGCCTGGATTACGAGCGCAGACGCGGCGAACTGGTCAACGTCCTTTCGCCGGGACTGCGTTCCATGGCGATGAACGGAGCCGCGAAAAAAGGCGGCGAGGAGAGCGCGGACGGCGCGACCAGCGACGACGTTTCCGGGATTGCGCTTGAACCCTCGTTCCCTGCGGCGGTCGAACAGACGAAACGCGTCGGCGCCGTTTCTTTTGAGCGGTACGCCTGCGGCAAGGACGCGAGCGCGTGGTTGTCGTCTCAAAGCGATCGTATGAAGATCGACCTTGCACGATACGAATTCTTTGTCAACGAACGTCGCGAGATCTTCGGAAACGCGGTCTTCATGATCAAGTCAGGCTCGAACGATAATTGCGTCGTCGAGGCGCCAGCGGGATATCACGTGCTTGAGGCGAGAGTCAACGGAGTCAGGAGGTTGGTAGAACGCGCCGCCGAGCTCTCCGAGTCGGAAACCGCCGCTGAGGACGCCGTCGACGAACTGAATGAGGACAACGACGAGATTGTCGACGAAGTCCCTCAGGAACAGAAGCAAGCCGTCGCTCCGACGTCTCGTCCGACGCGGTGGGTGGTCGAGCTTGGCGGCTCCCCATACGTTAAGCGACTCGAGATTTCCTTTCAGGCAACGGGCAAGACGTCGACAAAAACGACTCTCTTTAACGCGCTTCGTCGTCGAAGCGAGAGTTTTAGCGTCGATTTTCTCCGACTTGAATCTTCCGACGTAAAACGGGTCCTTTGGATTTGCGCATTTGAGGATTTTGAATCGGAAAACAGAGAGGCCCGGTGGACGCTGGCGCAACATTCTCCGCTCGATCAGGACGACGCGTCTCCGACCAGCGTTGTTTTTCACGATTGCGTCCCGGCCCGGGTTAATCAGGCGGGGGGCGCGATGTGTCGCGTGAACCTTGAGGACGCGGCGGCGCTCCTTAGCGCCTACGAGAACGATTCCGCGCTGCTTTCTGGCGCTCGTGGCGACGATCTGGAACGAATGCGCGCACGATGGCTGACCGCGTGGCGTGAAAGCGCCGGCGCGACGACTCCGTATATGACAAGAACCGGAAATAGCGCGACGGCGACGCTCCTTCAGGAACCGTTGCTGCGCTCGATCGCAGTCGTCAATAACGGCGAGTTCCTCCCGCCCGATAAGGTGGACGCAAACTTTCCGATTCCAAACTGGAGCGCGTCGCGTATCAGCGAGATCGAAATCGCGAAGAATCGCGTTTTCAGCATGCCCGGAATGAGCGAAATTTCGGTTTTCGGGGAGGGCGCGTCAGCGGCAAGATCGCAGAGTCTGTGGACGCTGCATACCGCGTCTTATTCTCGAATTCTGTTTGGTTCGACCGACGCGTGCGTCTCCAGAATAGATATCGCCGCCAAACCGAAGACGTTTGATTTTCTCGCGTCGCCCTATTCTGCGGCAATCTTTCTGCTGATGGCGACAGCGGCGATTCTCCAACTCCTCGATTCGCGCGGGGTTGCCAGAGGTCTGCGAAGCGTTGTTCACGTGGCGTTCATGTTTGTTTGGGTCGTGTGCTTCTTCCTCTTTGGCTGGACTCTTGTCGCGCTTGTGGGCGCTTTCCTGCTTGCCGTCGTACCCTTTGCGTGGAGTTCTTTCAAGAAACAAAGGTCGTCGTCTGCGGGCGGCGACGACGACGCGACGAACGTCGATCCTCAGGCGACGACGATCGCGAGGGATCACGTCGCGGTCGTTTCGGACGTTAAATCTTCCGCGCCGACGCGGTATCTTCCTCACGACCGCCTTGCCGACGAGTCAGAAATAGACGACTGATACGACGTTTTTTCATGAGTCATGACGCGCAAAGGTCCTTTGTCCTTCGCTTGACGCCGGAGCCGGTTTCCGTATAATGAAACGGGTAATTTGCGCGGATTATTCGCATACCGCCAGACGCTGCGAAGCGAGAGCCGCGCGCCTCCGACGCCCCGATTCGGCAAGCGTTTCCCGGTCGTTGGAGATTTGTCCATTTGTATTCGATCGTAAACTTTTAGTCAGGAGCGATTGCCGCGTCGTTTCGCGCGACGCCCGCTTCCGGTTGACGGCGACGTGAGACCTGTCAAAGAACGGCGGTCCGTCTTACGTTTTCCGCAACGAGTATTCCTAATGGAGATTGAGCCGGAACGACGATCGTTTCGCAATCTTCTGCGTCCTTTTGCGGGAACCACAAAGGTATGTTCCCAGAGGCGACGTTAAAAGCACACACATATTGTATGTAGACGTCTAATATGTCACGAGAGAAAAAAGAAAGCGCTTGGGACGAACTTGAACGTATGCTGGAGTCCGAAGCTCCTATCGACAACGCTATTCCAATCGTCGAACCAGAACAAACGGACGGCTCTGAAAAAGTTGACGCTTCTGCGTCCGAAGAGACCCCCGCGCCTGAGATAGCGCCGTCGGCAGACGAGGATCCAAACGCTGAAAAGAAGGCGAAGAAGCCAGGCGCGAAAGCGTCTAAAAAAGCTTCCAAAGAGAAGGACGCCGATTCAAAGAAGGCGAAGGCGGAGCGTGGCGCCAGAAAGGGCGTCGCGTCGCGTCTTGCTCCCGAGGCGAAGGTTGCGCTCGCGCTCGATCTGGAACAATCCCTTGAATCGCTTGACGTTTCCTCGCTCGCGTCCGACGCGCTCGCTCAGGAGTCCGCTGACGCCGCGCCGGTTAAGCCTGCCCCGAAGCGTCGTCGGCGACCTCGTCCCGCTACGGAAGAGGAAGAGCGGGAAGAGGAGAGGACCTTTGGCGATATCTTGTCTCAGGTAGCGAGGGTTGCGCAGGGTAAGAAAATTACGAAGAAATCGTCGCGTTCCGCTCAGGAAAAGAACGTCGCGGCGACGGAAGACGCGTCCGTCGAGAACTCCGACCGCGAAACGGAGTCATGCGAAGCGTTTTCTATCAACGTCGAATCCGTTGAACCCGACGACGCCGGTCTGCCCGACTTCTCCGTTAACGAGACGCGCGACGCCGAGACGACCGACGTTGACGTTTCTCTTCCTGACGGTTTCTGGGAAATCCCTTCTACCGACGATGAACAGAAGCTTCTTAACGACGTTCTGGGATTTGCCGCCCCTGCCGCCGAGGAGTCTGAAACGCAGGAAGAAGAACAGGAACAGGAAGAGGAAGAGCCCGTTTCTGAAGAGAAGCGTTTCGTCGACGAATTCAGCGACTTTTGGAATACTGACGACACGATTGATCTCTCCTGGGGCGCCAACGCCAAAATGGAAGAACCTGAAGCTCCTGCCGTCAAGGACGAGATTCCGGAAGAGGCCGTTGCGGAAGAACCTGTGTTGGAAAACGTCGTAGAAGAAGACTCCGACGTTGAAGTTGCGGCTGTAGAGGACGAGGTCCCCGAAGCGCCAGGCCCAATCGTTCCTGAAACCGTCGCCGACGTCAATTTTGACGATCCTGACAACCTCGAAGCGTTCTTCTCATATTCCACGAACGACAATCTGGGGTTTGCGCCCGCGAAAAAGACCGATTCTAAACCCGCGAAGAAGAACCCGCGTTGCGACGAGAAATCCAGAGACGTCGCCGAAACGTTGTTTGAAGAGAAGCACGTTGACGCTGAAACGGAACGGTATGAAGAGCGCGTTGAGCGTGATGGAGCGCGCCGTTCCTTCCGCGACGCAAAGCCTTTTGAAGAATACGACGGACATTTCCGCGAGGGTCGCGCGGCTCGTAACAATCGTCGCCGCAGTTACGACGACGAAACCGACGAGCTCAGAGAAGTCCGCGCGCCGCGTAACGCGCGTCGCCGCGGTTACGAGGAGGAAGAAGAGTCTCGAGAAGTTCGCGCGCCACGCAACAATCGTCGCCGCGATTACGAGGATGAAGAAGAGCTTCGCGAGGTTCGCGCGCCGCGTAACGAACGCCGCCGCAGTTTCGAGGACGAGGAGGACGCTCGAGAAATCCGCGCGCCGCGCGGCAATCGCCGTCGCAGTTTCGAGGACGAGGAGGACCTTCGAGAAGACCGCGCGCCGGGCGCCAATCGTCGTCGCGGTTATGACGACGAGGAAGACGCCTTCGAGGTTCGCGCGCCGCGAGACGGTCGTCGCCGCAGATACGAGGATGATCCGGATTCTTGCGAGGTTCGCGCGTCGCGCGGCAGTCGTCGTCGCGCCGCTCAGGACGAGTCCGAGCCTCGAGAGGTCCGCGCGTCCGTGCCAGAACGCCGCCGAACCGCAGAGGAAGCGCCTTCTTCAGGACCGGCTGAAACTGTTGACCGTAAACCTGAACGGATTCTTCCGTCTTGGGACGACGCCGTCGGTTATGTCGTTAATTTCAACCTCGGTCGCCGTTTAAATCACGGTCGCAACAAACGAACGACGTGACGAAAGGCGCGTTTGCGCCGGATTTGAGGATTAGGGAAAGCGCGTTTCCAAGGGGACGCGCTTTCTTTTTTGAACGTCGAAATGTTATAAGCGGTAATGTCTGACCTCCTGATAAAAAAAGTAAAGAGTTTTTCTGGAAAAATCAAAAAAAAGGAAATTCCTGTGAATTAGACTGTAAAAATCAACGATAAACAATTCAGCGGGCTGGAAGGCTTGTTGAGAGCCGCATCCCGATAGCGCGCGACATTGTCGTCGACTCCTGATGGAGCGGGACGCCTCGCGTGTGGTTCCGAAAGATGATCCGCTTATGGCGGCCGGAACGTACTGACTCTGTTCAGACCTGGTATGCGTCGATACGCGCGGCGTTGGGTTGTCGGCAGGGGTCAGGACGCCTCGGAGTGAGATAACGATTTTTATTACAAACACGAATTCCCAGGATCAAAAGCATAGCCCAGTCGTTCGCGTAGTTGGGCGTCGACGTTTCATTTCGACCCGCTTTCATTCGCATTCGCATAATGCGAACGGACGCGCAGGATGCGTATGGAAGTCGTCGCGGCGTTTAACCGTCGGTGTGGATCAGACGTTTTAATTCGACGGGTAGAAGATTCTGGCAGGAGGAAAAGCATGCGACGTTTGTTCGTACCGATTTTTTTCGGCTTAATTATCGCTCTCGGCGTTCCGAGCGTTCAGGCCGGCAATCAGGAAGAAGCCAACAGGATCGCCCAGCGTCTTACGCAGCAGTATCCGCAGTACAATATCGAAGTTGCGTATCAGGAAGGTAAGGTTCGCCTTCGAGGCGAAGTAGCTTCCGAGGCCGATCGCGACGAGATCGCCAATTTTGTTCGCCGTATCCCGAAAGTTCGTTCCGTCTCTGAAACGATGACGGTCACGCCGAACGCCGCTCTGCCGGTCGCCGCTCCCGTTGGGGAACAGTACGCGCAGAACTTCGTCCGTCCCGTTCAGGCGGTCGCTCCCGCCGCTCAGCCTGCCGCTTCTCCCGCGCCGGTCGTCTATGCCGCTGGCGACGTGACGGCTGTCGCTCCGGCTGCCGCTGGCGCGCCTCTCGGCTCCCCGATTGACGGCGGTCTCTCTATTGGCGCGCCGGCTGCTGGCGTCGCTCCCGCCGCTGTTCGTTCCCCGAGCGATTACTTCGCTCCTCAGGGCGCCCAGACTCCCGCGACTGTCAACGGTCAGCCGAATCTGCCTGACTATGCCTGGCCGTCCTATGCGGATTATCCGAACTACTCTCAGGTCACTTATCCGAAGAACTACGAATGCGATTCGTTCCCGTACATCGGCCCGTTCTATCCTTATCCGCAGGCTCCGCTCGGATGGCGTAAGGTTACGATGCAGTGGCACGACGGCTACTGGTGGCTTGACTTCAACGACGGTTCCAAGAATGGTCCGTTCTCGCCGCTCTTCCGCACCCAGTCTCAGTATCGTTGAGCGTCGTGTGATCGAGCGAATTGAGTCTGACCGAATTAGAGTCTGACCGAATAACGAAACGCCGGGACTCCTTTACAAGGACGCTCCCGGCGTTTTTAATTAATGCGTTCTTTTGTCGGCGCGGCAAGGGGATTGCCTTCCGCGCCGGTTCCTTTGCGAGTCTTTGACGTCAGGTGGAAGTAGAATGCCTATTTATGAATACAAATGCAATAAATGCGGCGCGACCTTCGAAGCGCTGATTCGTAGCTCTTCTGAAGCGCCCCAATGTCCCGAGTGCAATTCCAAAGAAGTCGGTCGTCTTATGAGCGCGCCAGCCGCGTCTCATTCTGAAGGTTCCAGCGGCGGACATTCCCATTCCTGCGGTTGCGGATGCAACTGCCATTGCCATTGAGACGCATTAACGACAACATTATGCCCATGAAGTAGCGAAAGTCGTCTGGCGTATGCCCGGCGGCTTTCGTTGTTTGATGGAACTCGATAAGGGAAAGGTACGAACGACGACGCGGACGCCCTCGCGCGTCCTGTTTTTACGTAAAGAGCACGGTCGACTTCTCGCGAGACGCGGTCTGTGCGCGCAAACTCAACGCGCGCGTTCTCGTTGGACGTTTTCGGAACGGATCAAAGAAATTTGGCGGCGGGAAATCCGTTGTTCCACGCGACAGGGGACGGCGTGCGATTCAAGACTCGAGCGTGGGAGCGACGCGCCTGACGGCGTCGGCAATAGCAAGAAAGCCGTCGGGTTTGACAAGCGCGAGCCCCTGAGATTCGTCTCCGAGTACGACCAACTGGTCGCCGGCGTCAATCCTGAAGACGACCCTTGCCTTTGGCGGAATGACGATCTGTCCTTTTTCATCGACGGTCACGACGCCAAAGATATGTTTTCCTTTGGGCGGGATAGGCGCCCCCCAATGCTCTTTCGGATTATATGCAATCAGGTTGTCGAGAGTCGTTTCGAGCGCCTCTGCCAGCAATCGGCTTTTTTTCAGATCTGGCGTTGATTTTCCAGCCTCCCATTTTGCGATCGTCTGGCGGGAGACGCCAATCTTAACAGCGAGGTTTTCCTGCGTCATGCCCCTCAGGTTCCGAAGATAGATCAGATTGTCTTGAAGCATCGTTATTATTTCCCCATTGAAATCCAAGGACGGTCTGCCGGAAGAACGGCGTCCTCGCGATCAGGGCGTTGAGGAGGTATCCTGCGGCAAAACCTGCAATCAGACTCAGTAAATACACGCACGCCGGCGGCGCCAGCCCTGGTTTGGCAACCCACAGCGCTATGGAAGAAATCCCAAGGCAGTGGAAGACGTACAGACCGAAGCTTCGGCGATTCATCCATCTGGTAAAGGCGTTTTCAAAATCGCCGTATTTTGCCATGCCGCCAAGGATCGCCAGACATGCAAACCAGCAGTACCCAACAAACAACGGAGAGCGGTTTACGGGCGCGTCGGCATAGTTTTTCCCGAAGTTCTTTGCGCAGAAAGCGATCCCGGCGGCGACCGCGAAGACGAGAAACAGCGGAAACCATTTTTTCGTAACGTCGACAACCCGTTCGTGGGAGAAGACAAAATACCCGAGCAAAAAGAGCGTCGCATACAGGCCGAAGCGATAAGTCACGACGACGGGCATGTTCAGGATCTGGGCCGCGCCCCATAATGGGATCGCCATAAGACAGAGCGTCGGCGCGTTAATCCTGTCGCAGATTTTCCATAGTCGATTCTTTTCGATCTTTCGAATAAGGGTCAGAACGATAGTAAACAACCACAGCGTTTGCACGAACCACAGGACGCCAATCCCACTGACCGCCATGATCAGAAATTTAACGATTCCGGGAACGTCTGACACATGACGCCATACGTCCAGCAAGGACATGGAGACGTAACCCTGTATGAACTGAAACGTCAACAGACCGATTGTGGAAGGAACAAGCAGTTTTCTCGTTCGACGCGCAATGAATTCACGTGTTGAATAACGATCCAGCGAAAGTTTTGAACAGATTCCCGAAACAATGAAGAGAATGGACATAAACCACGGAAAGACCGCATACAGATAGAGATCGTAGATTTGAATCGAAAGACCGGTAATGTTGCCGATTCCTCCGGCGACTCCCTCCGCGTTATACATGTAAAGGACATGATACAAAACGACCAGAACGACAGTCGCCCAGCGAATATTATCCAGATAGCGCCTTCTCATGACGTTGGTCCTCCCCAGTGGCGACCTCAATCATATTGGAAAAGGAGAAGTTCGTCCACCAACCAAACTTTACAAATTGGCGTTGTTTTTGTTAAGGCGCGTTGCAAAAAGAACTCAGGAGAGGACGAATCTCTTGAGTTCTTCATGCGTTGACGTCGGAGGGAACGACGAACGTTTTTATCGTGCGAAAGGACACGGCGCGAGGAAAAACGTTAATCAAATTCTTCGTCGTCGAATTCGCTCTTGGGACGTGGGAATATTTTGCACAGCCCGACGCCGCCGAAGTAGAGGAAGATCAGGCAGGAGAGCATAAAGAGCATGCTCCACGGGTCAGGAGGCGTAATGAGCATCGCCAGACACGCGACGCTGAAAATAGCGATTCGCCATTTCTCCATGTAAATCTTGACCGAGAAAATTCGCAGACGTTCGAGTACGAACATCGCCAGCGGCAATTGGAACGCAATTCCGAACGCGACGGGAATAAGCAACGCGAAGTTGAGCCATTCGCTGATGCGCGTGTCCGGTTCAATGTCCATTCCCGCGTTAAATCGGAACAGGAATTGCAACATGAACTGAAAGACCACGAAAAATGCGAGAGCAAAGCCGAGCAGGAAGAGGATAAGACTCAGAGGCAGGAAACGATAGACGTATTTCTTTTCACTCGGGTAGAGGCCGGCGCCGACAAAACGCCAGAAGAAGTAGAAAACGCCCGGACTTCCCAACACAATCCCCAGAAACAGCGCCGTTTTGAGAAAGATCACGAAGGATTCCTGAACCGAGAGCGCGCGCGTCTTGGAACGCGAGTCGTCTCCGAGCTTCTCCCAGAGCAGAATCATAGTCGGCTCGTTATCCTTGCCGTCGGCGTTGAGGCTTGTCGCCGTGACAAGTTCGTCTTTGTAGGAACCGAAGTTGTCGACCTTGCTCAGACGATCGCGGCGTAGCCGTTCTTCTTCCGGCAACGACGTCGGGACGGTCGCCTGCACGCCGGCGTTACGGAGCGTTTCAAGATCTTTCGGGAAGATGTAGAATGGATGAGCGGTCATCTGCAGCTTAGCGGGCGCCGTGACAACGTCGGCGTCATAACCGAGCTCGCGCAACTCTCGGGCCTTGCGTTGCAACTGCTTCTGAGACTGCTGTATGTGATAGGACTCCAGCGATTTTTTAAGCGGATGCTGGATATAATCGACCGCCATCGTTGTAAGCGACGGACAGAATCCCAGTGGAATAACGGAGACGACCAAACCCAGCGCGACGCACATGATCGCGCCAATCATGCACGTTCTGAGCTCGTCGAGATGTTCCATAAAGGACATTGACGACTGATCAAATAAATCCTCGTCTTTTTTTGTTCGGGGCATTTTTCGAACCTGTTTCGAAAAGGCTTTGTCGTACATTAGGAGTCGCGAACAGGCCGAACGTCGATTCCCGCATGGATCCCATAATTGAAAGGAAATTCTGCTAAATTTTGCGCATTTAGAAGTATTTTCCTTTTCCGATAATATAACCTCGTTTGACTGCTTTGACAAGCTAAAAAACGCCTCGCGCCTCTGTAATTGGCTCCGTTAAAACCGGCATATTCGGATTTTGTTCCGTCCGGCGTCGAAAAGTCGCGTCAAGCGCTGTACGGGGCAGAGCGTCCTTCTTGATAGCAACGTGTTGTCAAGCGCTTTTTGGCGCGTTGACCGCAGAAGGTTTAACGTTTATAATCATGGACGTCCAAAAGTGGTCGTTTTGACTTTTCTGTCTGAAAGAGGTCTTTTATGCGATCATTGAGCAAATTCAGCGAGCTTATCGGCGCGGAGGGAACGTTGCGCAGCGTCTGCGAGCGCGCTTCCGTCGCAGCGGAAACCGACGTTTCGGTCGCGCTTTTTGGAGAGAATGGCGTCGGTAAAGAAACGCTGGCGCGCGCGATAGCGACAGCGTCAGAAAAGCCGTTGCGATTTGTCCCGCTTCGCGCGTCGCTCGTCTCGGACGAACGCTGGAACGAATTCCTTGCCGGTCCCGAAGCGTTTCAGGGATGCGTCGTCTACATTTACGAGGCGGAACGGATCCCACGAACGACGGGTCGACGGCTGGCGACGGCGCTCCTTTCGGGAAGACTCGGTTTTCGCGTGATTTTTGGAACGTCGTCGTCCTATCAGACGCTTCTCGACGCTCGCGCGTTCGCGCCGGAACTGGCCGACGTCTTTGCCGCGTTTCCGATTGCCGTTCCCTCGCTGAAGGAACGCATGGACGACTTTCCCTCTTTGGCGGATTTCTTTTTTGTCGAAGGGTGCGCGCGACTGGGCGTTTGGCGGGATCCCCTTTCCCCAGGGGAACTTGAACGTCTTGGGCAGATTCGGTGGTCGGACAATCTCGATGGGCTGCGCAGGGTTGTAGAAACGATCGTCGCGCGCGACGTATTTCCGGAAAACGACGCCGAGATAGCCGAATTTTCTTCATCGGAACCTGTCGTTCTCACGCCGCCGTTTCAGAAAGGAACCGAAAAAACGTTTGATTCTGAATCGGATGAAAAGCGAGTCGACGGCGCGATAGACGATTCTGGCCGACTCCTCACGCTCGACGAGGCCATGAAGGAACATATCGAGCGCGCGCTGAAGCGCTCCCACGGCGCCCTCGAAGGGAAAAACGGCGCCGCGACGATCCTTGATATCAATCCCTATACGCTTCGCGCGCGAATGAAGAAGCTTGGCGTCGATTGGGTTCGCTTTCGGGACGTCGACGAGGAGCCTGATTGACGAGATTTTCCTGCGTCGGTAAAATGACTTATGATCCGCGTAACCGCGTTTGTCTCCAGACGTTCGCGTTTTGATTCAGGAGAATATGGAAATGAAGTCCTACCATTTTTCGACTCACGCCTTTGCTCTTGCTTTGCTGCTTTGCTTCGTTGTTTCCGGAAGCTCGGTTTACGCGCAGGATAAGAGCGCCGACGAGCCGTCTTCCGAAGAGACGGAAAGCGCGCGCGAACGCCTCAAGCCGAAGTTTGTGCGTCCCGGCGCCGATCCCTGGGCGATTGAGTACAAGGGGCGCTACTACTGGAGCCAATCGAATAATCCGACGCGTTCGATCCGTCTTTGGGTCTCCGATTCGCTCGAAGAGCCCGGGGAATACAAGGATATCTGGACCGCGCCGCGACGAGGACCGTATTCTCGCGAGCTCTGGGCGCCAGAGATCCATTATATAGACGGGCGTTTCTATGTGTATTTTGCCGCCGACAACGGGGATAATAAGAACCATCTGACCTACGTTCTCGTTTCGGAGAACGACGATCCCTATTCAGAATACCATCTCGAAGGACCAGTTTACACGGGCGACGATTTTGACGGCAAGACGCAGAATCGCTGGGCGATTGATTCGACAGTCTTCGAACACAAAGGGAAGCGATACCTGATTTGGTCTGGGTGGAAGGACGACCAGGATATCCAATACCTTTACGTCGCGCCGCTAGCGGATCCTCCGACGCAGACCGCCGGCGCGCGGGTTCTGATATGCGACAACGCCGATTATCTTTGGGAACGCGTCGAGGAGCGTCTTGGCACGCGTGGACTTTGCGAGGGTCCGGAGATTCTGCGCGCTCCCAATGGACGTGTCTTTCTGACCTATTCCTGCGGCGCGAGCTGGCTGCCGACCTACAAGGTAGGACTCATAGAGTTTATAGGGGACGATCCCCTCGATCCAAAGTCGTGGAAAAAATTTCCCGACCCTTTCTTTCAAAGCGACGAGTTCCAGTTTGGCGTAGGCCATGGCTCCTTTCTTGCCGATAAGGACGGTCAAACGCGCTTTCTTTATCACGCGAAGCGCAGTCGCGAACCGGGTTGGGCGCGCGACGTTTTTATTCGTTATGTCGACTTTGACGACGAAGGTTTTCCTCACGTGAGGTATTGAAGACGAATCTCAGAGACTCAAAATGGGAAGAAGATTTCAGCGAGATCGAAGGATTGAAAAGGCGAGGCGTTTTGACGAGCAAGACCAGAGACATGATCGGAGAAACGGTTTCTCACGGACGAACGTCATGGGACGCTTTGAGCCGGACGCGTCGATCGACCTTCACGGACTCCATCCGGACGAGGCGCTGCGCCGAACGCGTGTTTTGATGGAATCGCCGGAAAATCGAGGCAAGTCGCTGATGGTCATTCACGGAAAAGGGTTGCATGGCAAGAGCTACGGAACGCTTCGTGAGCGCGTGAGGGAAATGGGCGCGCGCTCGCCTTTGGTTAAGCGCGTTTGGAACGGCGAGGACGTTTTTCTTCCGGGAGGCGACGGAGTAACGGTTTTCTTCCTGTGAGAAGCCGCGGCTCCGATTGTTTGGTTTCTAACGATTGGATTTAGTTAAATGCGAAAAAAGGAAGAAAAATGACGTCCGCTTATTGACGCGAGTCGGCCTGCGCGATTATACTGGAAGGAGCGGCTCTGGACGCATACGGCAGGCGACCGTTTTGCGGAGTCTTCAGACCGTTTCGAACGTTTCCTTACAACGAATCCGTGATCGAGCGTAAAAATGACATTGCGATATAGTAATAAAGCCGAGCGGCGCGAACGCCGCGTTAAATCAAATGCGGTTTGGACTTCGGCGGTTCTCGCTTTTTTGTCCGCGGCGACGATCCTGGGCGTCGCCTCGCCCCTTTACGCCCAAAGCGAGGAGGCCGCTAAGAACGGGGCCGCGAAGATACGCGTTATCAAGCCTTTTATTGGTTACGAGGAAACGTTCCAGTGGAGCGACGTGCCTGAGATTATTTCCGAAGGCGCCAACGCTAAGGGCGACGGCGCGCTTGATTACGCATGGGCGAGCGATCTCTTTTTTGAGAAGCAGATCTGGCAGCTCCAGTTCGCATACAAAAACGTGCGCACGATCGACGTCGAGTATCCGACGGCCGACGGCAAGCTTCAGAGCAGACGCGTATGGTACATGGTCTACGCCGTCACGAACACGGGCAAGCAACTCAAGGCGGTTCTCGACGATTCGATCGAGTCGGACGTTTCTCAGACGGTCGTTAATCCCGATCGCGAGGAAGAGAAGTTTGAGCATCC
>CACYBR010000494.1 GCA_902772705.1 uncultured Planctomycetota bacterium | reverse complement strand
TTCGAATCAGAGAAATCCATGAATGGCTCAAAGCGACGAATCCGATTGACTACGATAAAGCCGTTAAAGTCTATCTGGTTTTGGTCTCGCCCGAGAACGCAGTCCCGTGGACCTGTCCTTACGACGTGTCGTGGAGAGATCTGGCAAGCGGTTCCGTCAAACTGTACGACAGAAAACCGATCGCTTTCGTCGCCGCCGACGGAAAACGCTGGACAATCGACGCGCTTCCTGACACGGCAGAAGGATGGAAGCGCTTTTTGGGAATCGACAAGGCTGTGGAGAAGGCAAACGTACAACCGACGTCTCGGGGCTGAATCTAAAGCGATTTTGGAATCGCCCTGATCCTGACGCCTCGCCGCGAGGTTCGTTTTATCGTTGTTTTGACGTTTTTAGAGAAACTTCGACGACGTGTGTAACAGAGTCGGAAAGATAATAGTTACGACGGGGACCGATAATTGACGCGAACCGAGCGTTCTGGTCGGCGCTCACCATGCGGTTTCCATGAGCCCGACGATTTGCTCGGCCATTTTTTCGATCGCTTCCTGCTGCGCGGTCGCGGAGGATTGACCCATTTCGGCGACGAGATAGCTGTTGGATTCGATAACGACGCCGTCTTCCATACTTACGGCGGGGAGCGAGATCTGACCGATGATCTTAGCGCTGTGGAGGTCCTTCCAGACGGCGGTCGCGGTTAGCGAGACGTTCTTCTCGCGCGTGTCGTCATAGCGGTTGTACGCGGTGATCGTCTGGCTTTCCGCCGTCAGATGAATCGCCAGCAACGAGTCGGCGTCCTCGGCGAGCCCGAGCTGGTACGGCGTCTGCTCGGTAATCTTCTTACAGACCGCTTCGGTGAGGCGTTCGCCAAAGCCCGTGCGATACGTGTCCGCTTCGACCATCTGGACGTAGACCGTCTTAATGTCGGAGTTGTAGAGCCCCACGGTTCCAAAGCGATAGCCCTTCATGCACTGGCATCCTGCGACGCAGAGAATGCACGTCGTCGCGAGCACGGCGCCGAGCAAGAGCCGCGCGTTCGCAAGTTGACGTGGCGTCGTTCGTTCTGAAGTCTTCATAGCTTGAAACTCGTGGACTGCTTGTTGAATACGGAGCCTGTCGCTCATTTCAGGACGCGTCCGGAGGGCGCGTTGGCGGTTCGTTCAATATCGTCGCCGGCGGCGGTCGCGGCTTCCGTCGCGTAATCGCGATCGCCAATACTGTTGAGGCGATTGTCGCGCCGCGCAATTTCGTCCATCTTGGCGGAGGGCTCGATTTCGAAGTATTCGTTTTGGGACTTCGGCAGGAACGGCGCGACGGGCCTGATCCATGAGAGCTGGTCCGCTTCCGCCGGTTTCGATTCGATCGCGCCGTACGCCTGCGCGCCCAGCGCCGCGTAATCTGAGTTCGGATGCTCGTTCACGAGGCGGTTGTAGTAGCTTCGCGCTGAGGCGTAGGAGCCCCGCCGCTCGTAATACTGACCGAGCGTGTAGAGGCGTTTGGCCTGCTCCTCTCGGATGTTCTCGAGTTCTTCGTAGACGACGTCCATGTTGCCGCGACCGCTCTTGAGGATTGTTTCGGCAAGTTGGCCCGCCTCGTCGAGCGGACCCGCGTCGTAATACGCCCCCTGATAGGAGCGATGCAGCGCGATCATGCGCAGCCGGCACGCGTCTTCCGCGTACTTGCTTCCCGGATAGAAGTCATAAATCTGCCGGTAATACTGAGCGGCGTTGACGAAGGAACCGTCGCCCTGTTTGACCCCGCGACGCATGTACGCGTTGGCGAGCGCAAAGAGCGCGGCAGGCGCGAGCCCTGAATCGGACGCGTCGTTGAGGAAGATCGCCTCGTACGCTTTTTTGGCCGCGGCAAATGTTCGAAAGGTCGGCTTGCCCTTTTCGTCCTTGTTGTCGATCTCTTTTTCGGAACATTCGATCCAGTAGTTTCCGATGTAGAAAAGGCGCTTTGTCGCCGTATTCTTGTAGATCGAGCTCGTATAGGTCGAAACGAGCGCGCGATAGCAGGCGACCGCGCGACTATAGTCCTTGTAGAAGAACCAACATTCTCCGGCGAAGAAGAGTCCGTCCTCTTCAATGAGCGTGCCGCTTTTAGGCGCGCTGAAAGGATGCTTTTTGGCTTCGTTGGGACGCAGCGCGGGTCCGGGCCAGCGTTCGGCGGCCTTTTCATAGAGCAGCGCGGCTTCCTTGAGCGTCTTGCGCTCCTTGGTCTTTTCGTATTCCTTTTGCTTGTTGCACGCCTGACGCATATACTCGAGCGCGACGCGTTCGTCCGGTCCCATGCCGAACCATCCGCGAATCGTGTCGAGTTTGAGCGCGTATTTGGACCAGTCGACGGGCGTGGGCGTCTCCTTTTCCCAGTCTTCGAGCTCGCGGTTCGACTGTTCGGAGTCCTGCATCATGGAAAAGGCGTCGGCAGTCACGCTGCGCATGAAGGTTTTGTTGACTTCGTCTTCGTTCTGGCGAGCGAAGGGACCGTCCTTGTCGTCGAAGACGGAGTTGTCGATTGGCTGGAGATATCGGGGCGTTTTCGAGGCGTCGCGGCTCTTTTTCTTCTGCTTCTTAAGCCATGCCTGATATTTTTCGTCGACGGCGTTTTCTTTTTCCTGAACGTCGGCGATTGATTCGCGTTTCGGCTCGGGAAAGTAGTCTTCGACGTGTTCGAGCGTTCCGATTGGCTCGGGTACGTTTGCGCCCGTTCGCGCAACTTCAGGGAGTTCGCTCGTCTCGGGAGGCGTCTCGAAGTCGCCGAGGTCGGCGGTCGGAAAATCGGCGTCCGCCGTCGGGAAATCGTCGTCGGGCTCCTGACCGCGGAAGACGACGTCTACGTCGTAGCCCGGGCGAGGACAGTAGTATGCGGGGTAGGGGACGGGCTCCGGCGAATAGATGTAATAACGCGGGGCAGGAGGCGGCGGAGGCAACGGCGCGGGCGCTGGGACATAGTAGACGGGCGCCGTCGGCCCGGGTTCGTCGTAGATGAAAAGATGACAGCCGGTCGCGAAGAAGACGGCGACGAGAGTCGCGGCGATAGGGGCGGCGGCTTTTTTATCTGACAGACTTCTCATTTGGACGTCCTTGTCCCAGAGTTAAGGTTTTAAACGGCCATATCGGACGCGCGACTCTCACGCTCAGACGTTGACGAGCGCGTCCTCTTTCTTTTTGACGTCTTCGACGCAGGGAAACGCTTCCCCGCGCGTGGCGTAGCCGAGATAGTCGAACATTCTCGGTCGCCGGCGTGTGATTCGCATGAAGATCCGGTTCATAAGCTCGCGCAACTCGTTTCGCGACGCAGAATCGAACGCTTCGAGTTTCGCTAGGGACTCGCGGTCGAGCGCTTCGCGCGCAACCTCGGCGTTTTGCTCGATTCGGTCAAGCGTCGTAACGGGCACGTTCTGAGCGCGCGCGTACTGATCCGCGAGATTGGCCTCAAACGACTCGTTAAAGAGCAGCAGCTTTTCCGCCGCGTCGCGCGCCGTCTCGATCGCTTTGAGCGCGCCGACCGTCGTTTGAACGAGCCCGAGGAAGCGCTTTTTCGCAAGGCACTCCCGGCAGACGACGCCTCCGGCGTCAACCTCGAACCATATTCGGCGCGCCAGATTGTCGACGCGATCGAGGGGCAGCTCCTGTCCGCACTCGACGCAACGTCGCGTCGAGGGAAATTCGCCGAACGTTTCGAGGAGGCGCGCCTCGTACGCAAAGACGCGCGAGCCGATCCGTTCACGCCGCGCCAACGACTCGAGCGTGAGGTCCGTGAGTCGCCAGAGCTCCGGCTCGGGATCGTAGTCTTCCGTCATGTGATCGAGGAGTTCCGCGACGTAGTAGCCCGCGTAAAGCCCGCGAAGATTGCGACGATTCGGTCGAAACCTGCGCGCGAGCTTCGCCTCCGTGAAGAGGTCGAGCGCGTCGGAATTCTTCCTGATGAATGTTAGCTTAATCGACGCGAGGAGGTCAAGAGAGGTTTCAAAGGGATTTTTTAACCTTCGCGCGCCCTTGGCGAGTCCGCGAACCTTGCCAAACTCTCGCGTATAGACCGAAAGTATCAGACTCGACTCCATAAAGTCGACGGTCTTGAGAACAATCGCGTCGGTCTTTTCGATGCTCATAGTCAGCCTGCCTGATATACGGTGGAACGGTAACGCGGCGGATTCGTCGCCTGAGATTGAGTAAGATTATGACGAAAAAAAACGCCTCGTCAAAGAGTAAAACGCCGCGCGACGTTTGCCCGCCGCGCCGACGCCAACGACTCAGCGCCCGACCATGACTTCCCAACGACCCGTCCTGCTGGCGCCGACGCGCCTGACAACGCCGCGATCTTGCAACTCTTTCATGTAACGTTTGACCGAGCGGAGCGAAAGCCCCAGTTTTTCGACAAGCTGACGTTGGGTGATCCTTTCGTCTGCGCGAAGCAGAGCGATAAGACGCTCTGTGGCGTCATTGGCGTCATTGGCGTCATTGGCGTCATTGGCGTCATTGGTGACATTGGTGACATTGGTGACATTGGTGACATTGGTGACATTGGTGACATTGGTGACATTGGCGTCATTGGTGACATTGGCGTCATTGGCGCCATTGGCACGATAAATAGTCGCTTTGATACCGTCTCCAAACTCTTCAAATTTTGGAGTTGGCAAATTCATCTCTTTGCAGACCTTAAAGAGCCGCGGCAGACCGGTTCCCCATCCCTCGATGATTTTCATGTACTGGAACGCTTCCGCGATTGCGGTGTTTCTACATTTCGACTTTCCACTTATGGCGTCCGCGACTGTAAGACCTGCGTATAACATTCCCGGAGAGTCAATTTCGACGCGATCGTCAAAGATCGAAGTCTGGACGCTCGACGGATCAAGGTAACTGCGGTGCAGAACCGCGTTGACGATAATTTCACGAATGGAGCGCGCCGGCAACTCGTATACGTCCCGGCGGTATAGTCCGTCGATCACCGCTCCCATGTTGGTGTGACGTAAAATAAACTGGTAGGCCGCCTCTATCTGCTCCTGAATCGGACCTCGAAACTCTTTTTTGTCGATGAAATCAACGCGGTCTTTCCCCTTGAACAACGCGCATTGAATTTTTACATGGCGTTCTTTAGGATTGGTCAGTAGGGTAAACGCTCTTGTGGGTACGTATTTTCCCTCGATCTTTTTTAAGATTCCAAAGTCTTCCAGTTTTTCAATCGTTAATTCATGGACGTTTTCTCGCTCTTCCTCGGTTTTACAATTTGAAATCGCCGTCTGACGCATGCTCTTCATAAGCGCGTGGACCGCGTCGACGTCGAAAGCTTCCCCGATTTCCCACATGGAGTCATAGGAGAGGCTCGAACCCTCCAACTCCAACTCTTTCAGTATGAACTCGCCTGCCGGACGGCTGGTTCCGTTGATCCGAACATAGGACGACGTCTCTTTGCCCAAAGACTTGAGATAGTAGGGACGGTTTCTTCCGGGAAAGACCTCGATCTCAAGAAGGGTCTTTCCTTCGATCGTTTCCGCCGTAATCTCCGTGTAGATTTGCGGCGTGCAGGAATCCGAGATCATGTTGGAGATCGCGTCAGAGAGCTTGAAAGGATTCTGCTCCCCGATCCCGACGACGACGCCTTCGTCGTCGATCCCAATAACGACCTTGCCGCCCGACGTATTGGCAAACGCGACGATATCTTTTAGAAAT
>CACYBR010000493.1 GCA_902772705.1 uncultured Planctomycetota bacterium | reverse complement strand
AGCTCGCCGTCGAAAGAGCGACTGCCTTCCGGGAAGATTAGCACCGCTTCGTTGTTCTTGAGACGTCGCAGGGTCTCGCGAACGCCCTGAAACCCCATTCCTTGTTTGTCGAGGGGAATCGCGTCGACTGAATCAATCAGCTTCCCGAAAGGCTTGAATTTGAAGAGGGTCTTGCGAGCAAGGAAATTGGTCATGCGATAATAGCCGCAACCAATCGCCGGCGGGTCGAGAAAACTCTGGTGATTGGAGACAAGAAGCGTTGGACCTTTCTTCGGAACGTTTTCTGAATGGATATATTTAATCCGGAAATAAAGCTTCATTCCGACGTAAAGAGTGAACTGGCAAAAATGGTACCAGAACGCGTGCGATCTGGTAATAACGCGTTTTGCAGATTTCTTTTTCGCCGGCGTTCTGGTCGGTTCCGGAGAGATGGTCGGTTCAGTTGACATCAGGAATTACTTTTGGCTGGAGGCAGGGGAGATTGCCCTAAGGACGGTAAAACTCCGAAGCCGTGCGGAGTTTTACCTGTAACAACATTCTTAAACTACTGAAAAAGGACTACTTTTTCAGAGAGTCCAGAGACCAGTAGACGTTCTCGGTAATCTTACCGTCGGTCGGAAACATTTTGTTTTCTTTCAGACGCTGAGCGAGTTCCGTGCAACTATTGGCAAAGAGGGGCGAGATTTCAACTATCGCGTTTTCCGCAACTTCGATTCCGAGATGCGAGAGCCAAAGCTTGTAGAGCCCCGTCAGATGCTCGCGAACGGTCTTTGGCGTGTCCTTGGACTCGCGTGGATGGTTCTTGAGAGGGGCAAAGCAGGAGTCTTCGTCAATTTCAACGACGATGGGATTCTTCGCGAGTGGGAGAAGATCGAAGATGAATTTTTCATATTTAATCGCGTTCGGAGACTCAGGCTTGACCTTTGTTCCGAAGAGCGGAGCGCCATTCTCGTCCTTTGCTTCTTTATCGAGAACAATATGCGGCACCTTCTTTTTGGCGAGATGGAAGGGCAGGGAGCTCGAATATGATGCGTTTCTTTGGAGAAGATCGACGTTCATCATATGAACGGCGATAGAACCCGCCCAGATAGCAAGGGAACCGTCGGGCTTACGACGCGCTCCTGCGGCGTCTGGAAGGTCGCTGTATTCAATAACGTACAATTTGCCGTCGACCATGACCATATTGCCAACGCGGTCTTTCGGGTTGCGTTTACGAATGACTTGCGTGGCGAATTCCGATTTGCTTAAGACATGATAGCCGATGAATTCAGGACTGCAGACGTCAATGACAGGATTGTCAATCTGGAAATAGAAGAGCTCCTCGATCCCGCGATTTTTGAGCTCGGTAAGAATACCCTTTTCACGCACAGTGGGAAGAGGGGAATCGGGTTGCGGGGAATTAATCGCCTCGAGCATACCTCCGTGCCCGTCAGGACTTCGCGCGATTTGAGCTTTACCAGCGAGCAGGACCTTGCCGGAGTCGAAATCGACGGACGGCGTCGTTCCCTGGCAAAAAATCAGAACGTCCTCAGGATCGAGTCCAAAGTTGTCGTTTTCCTTAAAGAAATCGATCGTTTCCTGATGAGTCGCGGGGCTCGTTTGGATGCAGAAGGGCAACCGAGTTTCGTACTTTTTGCACATCGCGCGGATTCGCTCAATGTGAATCTGAAACAGAGTAGCGTTGGAAAGGGGCCCAATAGGGAAAATCCCCTTGGCGTGTGGGAAGTCGAGACGAGTCCCCTGACCGCCGGCAACGACGACAATCCCGACTTTGTGGGCGCGGAGATACGCCTCGCCAGCGGCAACAGCCTTGAGAGGCGTGATTTCGTCCGTCGTTTCGTCCAGTTTGGTCACGCTGGATTGTGGGAAGGGAGAATCTGGCGAGCAGTCGTAGTCGCGCAGGTCGCTGAGCTTAAAGGCCGTTGGATCCTCAGCTCGGTCCGCGAGCGCCGCCGCTGCCGGAGGATCGTAACGATGAACGAAGAGCTGATCCAGATGATCAAAATCGATTCTTTCGATCTGCTGGCTTAGCGATTCGCGTTCTTCTTCACTAAGCTCGTCCCAGAAGGTAAGTAGCTGTTCCTGATGATGGGGCGCCAGAATCTTAAGAAGAGTTTCTCGCGAAGACATTGGATTACCTCATTAACGTTAAGAAGTCGTCGGACTGAGGCGCAGTTCGCGCCGGTTCGAAGACGTGGATTACTGACGACAAAACGCTGTTCGTACGAACCAGGAGCGGCAAATAACAGAATTCGCTCGCCACGCGCT
>CACYBR010000492.1 GCA_902772705.1 uncultured Planctomycetota bacterium | reverse complement strand
TCCGTTAAGATTAACGCGATTACGGGCGTCGTCAATCGCCTGTCGCAAGTCGGCGGAGACGCGTTCACGACGCGCGTCAGAGGGAAGCTCCTTGTTCTCCGCCGACGTCGTTGAGGAAATACGCGTCGTGTTCGACTCGTCGCTTACCCGGTTTTGTGGCGTTGGCATTGATTAACTCCTTACGTTGTAACAAAAATAAAATGCAATTGAACCGGTTTGTCAACGCGTCCAATAAGATAGATTACAGTCGCAAAGTCGCCGAAGACCGTCGCCCAAGACGCGATTAACCGCCCAGTTGTTCTCTATGCGAATAAGAACGGGACTGACCCGGTAATTATTTCGGCGACGCCGGTCCAAATTCCGTCAGACTATAAACCGCCGTCATTTTGACAAGCTTGCCGGAGCAAGTGGAACGAGTTCCTCTAAACTCTCGTTTTTTCTCCCTTCCCCGTCGTTGACGAAGCTATTCCGAAACAACGCATGGAAAAGTGTAAAATCGGGCTTAAAATATCATGGAAAAATGCATGGAAAAGCGCTGAAAAGCGTCGATTTTTCTCTGGATTAGCGTTATAATGCTCTGGCGCGTCGGCGCGGAGGGATCGTCATGCTCCAGAGAAAGATTTACCAGCGAATCGAAGAGTTTTACCAGAACAGGCCCGGCAAGGCGCTGATGATCGTCGGCGCGCGTCAGGTCGGCAAATCGTTTATCGTGGAGGAATTCTGCAAAGCCCATTATGAGAACTTTATCAAAATGGACTTTATCGAGAATCCGGACTACGTCTCCGCGCTCTCCGGCGCAAGGGGCGCGGAGGAGATTATGCTGCGCCTTACCGCTCTCTTTGGCGACAGGATGATCCCCGGCAAGACGATGATCTTCTTCGACGAAGCGCAGGAATGCAAAGAACTCGTCACGCAGATCAAATATCTTGTCCAGAACGGCGACTACGACTACGTCCTCAGCGGTTCGCTTCTGGGAACGGTCTTCCGGGACGTCGTCTCCGCGCCGGTGGGCTATATGGACGTCGTACGGATGTATCCGCTGGACTTTGAGGAATTCGCGATCGCCAACGGGGTCGGCTCGCAGGTAATCGCCGCGCTGCGTGAAGCCTTTGAAACGAGAACGCCCGTCGATTCCTATATCCATGAGCGGATGACGCGGCTCTTTGAGCTCTATCTGATCGTCGGCGGTATGCCGTCGGCGGTTTCCACGTATCTGGCGACGAAGAACCTGCGCCGCGTCGCGGACGAACAGAACGCGATTCTCCGACTATATCGGCGCGACGTCTCGAAATACGACGAGCGCGATCGGCTTTATCTGAACGAGATCTTTGATCTGATCCCCAGCGAGCTCAACGCGAAGAACAAGCGGTTCATTCTCAAGAATCTGAATGAAAAAGCGCGCTTCGACCAATATTACGACAGTTTTCTCTGGCTCAAGAACGCCGGCGTGGCGCTGCCGGCGAACGTGGTCGACGAGCCAAAGGTTCCGCTGATTCTCTCCAAGTCGCGCAATCTTTTCAAGCTCTTCTCCAACGACGTCGGGCTACTGGCCGCTCAGTATGGCGGCGAGCTCCAGCTCAGTATCCTCCGGCATGAAACGTCGATCAACTTCGGCTCGATCTATGAAAACGCCGCCGCACAGGAACTGACCGCCCGCGGCCACGCGCTGTACTATTACAACAGCAAGAAGTTCGGCGAGCTGGATTTCGTAATCGAGGAGAACGGAAAGGTTCTGCCGATCGAGATCAAGTCCGGCAAGGATTATTACCGCCATAACGCGATGGATAACGCGCTGAATCACAAGGAATTTGGCCTCGACGAAGGATACGTCTTCTGTAACGGCAACGTCGAGACCGTCGGCAAGGTCGTCTACTTCCCGATCTATATGCTCATGTTCCTGCAAAAGAAGGAACTGCCGGAGGACGTCTTCTTCGATTCCGACTTTTCTGATCTCGGGGATTAGCGGACCGCAGGGGAAGGAATCAGGGAACGCCGGGGGCGACGACGCGAAAGGTCGCGCTTCAAGGACGGTCAGCTTCGAATTCAAGTAAAAACGGAAAAGCGGAACGCCAGATCGTCGGAAGTCGATTCGTTAACCGCTTTCCGCATGGGAGCGACCGGAACGATAGCGCTGGAAAAAGAGGAAATCAAAAGAAAGCAAGGGATTATTGGATATGAGTTCTGAATTGACAAACGGAACGCCCGACGACAGTGGAATCATTTTATACAGGAAACCAGACGGCAAGGGTGAAATCAGACTCTTGACGCGCGACGGTTCCGTCTGGTTGAGCCAGGCTCAAATGGCGGAACTTTTTGGGACCTCGACGCCCAATATCAGTATGCACGTCGCCAACATATTAAAAGAAAAAGAGTTAGAAGAATCTTCAGTTATTAAGTATTACTTAACAACTGCCGCCGACGGGAAAAAATATAACACGATTTTCTATTCTCTGGACATGATTCTCGCCGTAGGTTATCGCGTTCGGGGAGTGCGCGGCGTTCTTTTCAGACAATGGGCGACGGCACATCTGAAAGAGTATATTGTCAAAGGTTTCGTTATCGACGACGAACGTTTGAAAAATCCCGACGGACGTCCGGATTATTTCGACGAATTACTCGCCAGAATCAGGGATATTCGCGCGTCGGAAAAGCGATTCTATCAAAAAGTGCGCGATCTGCTCGCCCTGTCGAGCGACTACGACCCGTCCGATAAGGCGACGCAAATGTTCTTCGCCGAAGTGCAAAATAAGTTGCTTTACGCCGTAACGCGACAGACGGCGGCTGAAATCATTGTGTCACGAGCGTCTTCCACCGCGCCGAATATGGGCTTGACGTCATGGCGCGGCAATATCGTCCGAAAGGGGGACGTTATTATCGCTAAAAACTACCTGTCCGCTGAGGAAATCGACCAACTCAATCGTCTGACGGTCATCTTTCTGGAAACTGCGGAACTGCGAGTTCAAAGCAGACGAGACCTGACTCTTGACTACTGGCGAAACAACGTCGATCGGCTCCTTGAATTTAACGACAAACCCGTCTTACAGGGAAAAGGTTCTATCAGCGCCCAACAAGCCGAGAAAATCGTCAACGAAAGATACGACCTTTTCAACGAACGTCGAAAAAAAGAGGACGCAAGATTAGCCGACGAAACCGATTTGAAGGAATTGAAAGCGATTGAAGATCAACTGAAAAAGAGGAAAAGCAAAGAATAGACGAGGTTGATCCTACGTCGATTAAACTATCGAAAAGGCGCGAAACGCAAAGCGCCGCCAGTATCGCAGGCGCCGAAATTGGCGGAACTCATTCATTGGAACCTCGAAAGTTTTTACCCGTTTGTCAACTTTTAACCGCGGTTTCAGAACGGACTGCCGGAACGGCTCGT
>CACYBR010000491.1 GCA_902772705.1 uncultured Planctomycetota bacterium | reverse complement strand
TATGATTCGTCGTCTCCGAAGCGTTTGCCGCTTTATAAGGAAGCCAGAGGAAACCAATGAAAAATAGTTCTTCGCTCATGAGTCGAAAGACCTCGCCTTTCCTGACTCTTCTCCTCTTGACCGCGCTCGTCATACCGGCGAAAACGCAGGGTCAAAACGCTCGAACGAACACGGGCGTTCAGGCTCCTCAGCAGCGCCAGACGTTGAGAGCGGCCAACGCGCAGCAGCGACCGGGGCTTACTCAAAGGGGCGGCGCCGTCGGACAACAGCCTCAGGCGCCTGCCGGTCAAAGGGTCCAGGCGCCTGCCGGTCAAAGGGCTCAGACGCCCGCGAGCGTTAGAGCGCCGGGATCGGGCGGCGCGGCGGCTGCGACGCCCCAAAAGGAATCGTGCGTCCTCCGCTCTTCCCATCGCGTCGGTTCCGCCGACGTCGTTGAAGTTACGATGGAAGCGTCTGGCGAAGTGCTACAAACGAACGCGGAAGGCAAGACGGAGCGCGCCGCTATGGAGGTTGTCGCCGGGTTCAAATATGAAGAGCGTTTCGAGGATTATTCCCCATCCGGTCAGCTCCGGACAATCCGTCGTTATGAACAGGCCGGCTTGAAGCGCAAGCTCGGCGCCAGCGTCGTGCGACCGCTCCTTGACAGCTCGCGCAAGTACGTCGTTTCCGAATTCGACGGTAAGAAGACGCGCATGTACTCCACCGGCGGTCCCATGAAAGACGAGCAGTACGCGCTCGTGAGCGAGTTGCCATTCAACACGACCATTCTTGACAGGCTCCTCCCCAATCGCGAAGTCAAGCTCGGAGAAGATTGGCAGTTGCCCAACGAACTGGTGGTCGCGCTGCTTGGCGTCGACGCGATCGAGAACAACACGCTGCATTTGACGCTCACGTCCGTCTCCGACAGCTTCGCGGAAGTTGAGCTCTATCAGATCGGAGAAAAAGACGCGCAGGGAAACGAGACGCCCAGCACGCTGGCATGCGCCTCTGAAGGCGCAAGTCTCGGACTTGACCTCGAAGGAAAATTCCAGTTCGACCTCAAAGCAAACCGCATCACCTGGTTCGGAGTCAATATCGACGAACGCCGATCCGAAAGCGTCGCAACGCCCGGTCTAAAGTGGTCGGCGACCATCAAGATCAACATTGCGCCCCTCGAAGCGCCCGAAAAGCTCACGGACGACGTGATCGCGCCCTTCAAATCGCCAACGCCGGAACAGCTCATGCTCTATTACAACGCGCACCGGGGTCCGTGGAAGTTCCAGCACTCCCGAAAATGGAAGCTCATCGAGGACGGCGACAAAATCACCTCCATGTGCTATCTCGACGGCGGCGAGGCGGTCGCTCAGTGCAATATCATCTCCAACGGCAAGATTGAACTCGACTCCAAGCCTACAATCAACGGCTACAAGGAAGAGATTCAAAAAGGACTCGGCGAACGTTTTGCTGAATTTAAACAAGAGGCGTCCTACGAAGGACCCGGCGAAGTGTCGATCTATTACGTCGTCGCCGACGGCTCCTACGACGAGCTGCCCTTCCGCTGGATCTATTACCTGATCACGGACAAGGAGGGCAACCAGGCGACGATCATGTTCGAGCTCCGCGCCGACCTCATCGACAAGTACGACGATTCTGGAAACGAGATCGTCGAATCGTTCCGACTCGTTCCGCGATCGACCGCTGGTCTGCGTGAAACGCTCGAAAACGCGGAATCCGCCAAGTCAGACGCGACCCCTAAAGCGTCGGGAATCAACGCGACGAAGTAGGTCGAGCGTCTTGCCAGGTCTTACCGGAACACATACGCCGCGACGATTGACGGATCAGCCCGAATCGCCGCGGATTTCATTGACGAGCCTCAAAGCTATGAAAGAAGACGAAACGCCGGCTTTACCGATGAAAAAGACAAAACCGGTCTCCGAAAAGCCGGTCGCCAAAGGAACGTCTGTCAGGGCGACAAAGAAAACGTCGTCCGTAAGAAACGCAGCGTATGCGTCGTCAGGTTCGAAAAAGACGCAATCGCGCGCGAAAAGCCGACGGAGAACAACCGTCGCCGCGCGAAAACAACTTGTCGCGTTAACGCTGGAAGCGCTCAAAAAACAATATCCGAACCCTGCCTGCGCGCTGGAATACAACAATCCGTTTGAACTGCTCGTCGCCGTGATTCTCTCCGCGCAGTGTACGGACAAACGCGTCAATATGACGACGCCTGATCTCTTTAAAAAGTTTCCCGACGTCGACGCCTTCGCGAAAGCGCACGTCGAGGAAATTGAAGAAGCCATAAAGAAGTGCGGCTTTTATCATTCAAAGGCGGTCAACATCTCCAGAGCCGCCAAGAAACTTGTGGAGGAGTACGGCGGCGCCGTGCCTGACGATTTCGAGAAACTCATCGCGCTTCCGGGCGTGGGGCGTAAGACCGCGAACTGCGTCCTTGGAAACGCGTTCAGGATCGCGTCCGGGTTTGTCGTCGACACGCACGTCCTGCGACTGAGCCGAAGAATTGGACTCTCAGACGCAACGTCGCCGGAAAAGGTTGAAGCGGATCTTAACCGACTGATTCCTCAGGAAGAGTGGATCGACGCCAGTCATCGCCTCATCTATCTCGG
>CACYBR010000490.1 GCA_902772705.1 uncultured Planctomycetota bacterium | reverse complement strand
TTTGAAACCTCCTGAGAAATCAGGAGGTTTTTTTATTTCTTGCGCAAGGAGCCGGCCCCTTTATGCGCCAGATCGCGTTTAGAGCTTTAAATATTTCCCGGCGCCCACTCCAGAGCGTCGCTCGTAGGCGACGGCGCTTTATACGCAACGCGGCCGGAGGCCAGAGCACGGCCAGCGACCAACGGGAGCGGTACGATAGAGTAACCGCGCGGCTAGCGCGAACCGGGCCGCCCGGCGGCGCCGCGGCGGAGTGGTCTTAGGGCAGAAACGTGCGTGTTTACTCTAATTTCCTGAACAAACGCCTGTTGCAAGCTCTTGATAACAACAGATTGGAGATTACAATAACGATTGTAAGTTGTGAGCTCCTCAAGCTTTGATTAGCCCAGAACAGTATCCTCCATATCTTTATCCAAATTACGGCGGAGAAAGGACAAGATGAACGTTTTTGAATCGAAGACGACGGCGCCGGGACGCGCTTTACGCGGTTTTATTCTGGTTGCGATAATAATGACGCCGGTTTTGACGGGGTGTGATCAGGTAAAGCGCATATACGCCAGTCTTTCTGGCGCGTCGTCAGGCGAAATGGGCGTCTCTCGTAGCGAAGAGTCGGAAGTCGAGGTCGGAACCTATACGCTGAAGCCAGAGACGGTCGAGCTTACTCGCGAGTTGATCGGGCGGACGCGAGCGTCGAATACGGCGGAGGTTCGTCCTCAGGTGAACGGAGTCGTTCTGGAGCGTTTGTTCGAGGAAGGTTCGCTCGTCGAAAAAGACCGGGTGTTGTATCACATTGACGACAAAGTCTATCGTGCGAATTATGAAAAAGCGCAGGCGAGATACGACAATCTTTCCCTGATTAAAGATCGATATTTTGCGCTTAAGGAAAAAGAAGCGACGAGCGAACAGTCCTACGAAGAAGCTCTGTATAACTGGAAAGTAGCGGGAGCCGAGCTTGAACTTGCGAAGCTTGACCTCGATTACTGCCAAATCAAAGCGCCGATCTCCGGTAGAATCGGTCTTTCAGAAATCACCGTTGGCGCGTTGGTTACGAACGGCCAGCCGAACGCGCTTACGACGATTCAGCAGGTTGATCCGATCTATGTCGATATGAATCCTTCTATTCGGACGTTGCTTGAGACCGTTACGCTCGAGGATGGGGATCCGTCCGAGACTAAAGCGGAGTTCTTCATGGGCGCAAAAGCGACGCTCATTCTTGAAGAGGGATGGAAATATCCTTTTGACGGCAAGGTTACGCTTATCGACAACCGAATTCAGGAAGATCTCGGCGCCTTGACGATCCGCGCGGAATTCCCCAATCCGGAGCAGGTTATGATCCCCGGCATGTTTGTTCGCGTCTTTTTGACAGAAGGGGTTCGTGAGAACGCGCTGCTGATCCCGCAACAGGCGCTTTTTAGAACGCCTGCGGGCGATCCTTACGTGTGGGTCGTCGGTCAGGATTCGACCGCCGAACAGCGTCCCGTCGTCTCCAATCGGGTCTTGGGCAACATGGCGCTGATCGACTCCGGACTCAAGGCGGGCGAGCGCGTTGTCGTGGAAGGCGTGCAGCATCTTGCTAAGGGCGCGAAGGTCTCTGCGAAGGAAATTACGGATTTGCCCAATACGACGACGCTGGAGCCCTCGCTGACGAAAACGCTCAACGAGCCTTCAATGAGTCCGAACGCCAATCCTGCCGCGCCGCAGAATCAAACGACGCCGCAGAATCAAACGCCGCCTGCTCCGCAGAATCAGACTGCGGAGCCCGCGCAGACGGACGTCAAGTAGTTTCCCCCACCGCAAGAGCAAGAGATTGTAGTCTATTATGTCTAAATTCTTTATAGAACGACCAATTTTCGCGTGGGTCGTCGCGATTCTAATCATGCTTGCGGGGTTGGCGGCTCTAATTCAGCTTCCGATTTCGCAGTTTCCTAACGTGGCGCCGCCAGCGATCAAGATTTCTGGTCGTTATACGGGCGCGTCGGCACAAACGATCCAAGACTCCGTTCTGCAAACGATCGAGCAACAGATGACCGGTCTGGACGGATTCCGTTACATGAGTTCAGACAGTTCCGCGAACGGGAGTTTCGAGATTATTCTGACGTTTGAACAGGGCGTTGATTCCAATATCGCGCAGGTTCAGGTTCAGAACAAATTGTCGCTGGCGACGCCCCTGCTTCCGACGGAAGTTCAAGCCACCGGAATGCAGGTCGACAAATATCAAGCCAACTATATGCTGATTGTCGCCGGATATTGCGACGACGGCTCGCTTTCTGACTCTGATCTGGGCGACCTGATGACGGGTCAGGTTAAGGACGAGATCGGTCGAATCGACGGGGTCGGTTCGATCGACGTATGGGGTTCTCAGTATTCGATGAGAATCTGGCTTAAACCGGAAAAGCTTTCAGCGTTCGATCTTACGGCGAAGGACGTCGTTGCGGCGATTCGCGAGCAGAACGTACAGGTATCCGCAGGGCGCCTTGCCGGCGCGCCGGCGCCCGAGGGCGTTCGTATGACGGCGACAGTCGTTGCGAAGAGCCAAATGACTTCCGCTGAGGAGTTTCGCAACATTCTGTTGAAGACCTCGCCGAACGGATCTCAAATCCGGCTTTCGGACGTAGCGGAAGTTGAGCTTGGCAGCGAGATTTACGAGATTAGAACGCGAGTGAACGGCAATCCCGGCGTCGCGCTTGCGATTCGACTTGCCGCAGGCGGTAACGTTTTGGACGCGTCGGACAAGATTAAGGCAACGCTCGATTCTCTTCGCGGCTATTTGCCGGATGGATTGAAGTTCGCCTACCTTTGCGAGAACGCTCCGATCGTCCGCGCCTCGATTCACGCGGTCGTTCATACGCTCATTGAAGCGGTCGTTCTCGTCTTCGGCGTCATGTTCCTCTTCCTTCAGCGCGTTCGTGTCACGCTCGTGCCGACGCTGACAATTCCCGTCGTCCTTTTGGGGACCTTTGGGGTTCTCTTCACGTGCGGGTTCACGCTGAACGTGACAGTTCTGTTCGCGCTGACACTCGCGATTGGGTTGCTTGTGGACGACGCGATCGTCGTGGTGGAGAACGTCGAACGATTAATGGCGACCGAAGGACTTGATCCCAAAGGCGCGACCGTCAAGACGATGGAACAGATTCAGGGCGCGCTTGTCGGGGTTGGCGCGACGATCTCCGCCGTATTCCTGCCGACGGCGTTTTTCGGCGGTTCCACGGGCGTTATCTACCGTCAGTTTGCCATATCGATCATATCGTCGATGTTGCTTTCTGTTTTTATCGCGTTGACGTTTGCTCCCGCGCTGTGCGCCTCCATGCTCAAACCCCCTCGAGCAAATTCAAAACCGTTTGTCTTTTTCCGATGGTTTAACGACTTCTTCGCGTGGGGAACGGAAAAGTACGTTTCTGGGGTCGGTTACGTCGCGAGTCGTCGCAAGCGTTTCCTCATTGTCTTCGTGGCGATTCTTGCGTTGATCGTCTTCTGGTATCCCAAGCTTCCGACCGCGTTCCTTCCGACGGAAGATCAGGGTAACCTTTACGTTTTGGTCGAGTTGCCGCCGAATTCGAGTCAGGAGCGAACGCAGGAGATTCTGGATCAAATTTCGCAGTACTTCAGCGACGCGGAGGGGGACAACATCTCCAACATTCTGGCGGTCAACGGCTTCAGCTTTGCCGGTTCGAACCAAAACGCCGGTATCTTCTTCATATCGTTGAAATCGTTTGAAGAACGAACGCGACCGGGACAGGACGTCTTCAGCATCGTGCAGCGAGCGCAGGCGGATTGCTTCTCGAAGATTACGAAGGCGAAGGTCACGCCGGTTATCCCACCGTCGATGATGGAACTTGGCAACGTATCCGGTCTGGATTTCTATCTGCTTGACCGAGCGGGACTTGGTCACGACAAGATGCTCGAGATACAGCAGGAATTTCTTAAGGAGCTTAACTCGAGCAACGAGATACAAGCCGCGTGGACGAATTCGCTTCCGGACGAGCCGCAGTATAAGGTCGATATCGACGACGAGCGCGTACGTGCGCTCAACCTGAGCCTCACCGACGTCAACGATACGACGTCGATCGCGTGGGGGTCCAGTTACGTGAACGATTTCATCGATCGCGGACGCGTTAAGCGCGTTTACGTTCAGGGCGAGTCGAGCGCGCGTGCGAGCGTCTCCGACTTCGACAAGTGGTATGTTAGAAATCAGGTCGGTCGCATGACGCCTTTTTCAGCGTTTGCCTCGGGACATTGGACGAGCGGCGCGCCAAAGCTGGCGCGATATAACGGGTTGCCGGGAGTTGAATTTAACGCGGTTCCGGCGGCGGGAGTGAGCTCTGGAGCGGCAATGGCGAAGGTAGGCGAGGTCGTTAAGAAGCTTCCGGCGGGAGTTGATCTGAGCTACACCGGCTTATCTTACGAGGAGATTCAAGGCGGATCTCAGGCGTCGACGCTCTTTGCGCTTTCGTTGCTGATCGTCTTCCTCTGCCTTGCGGCGCTTTACGAGAGCTGGTCGGTTCCTTTTGCAATCGCGATGGGGGTTCCTTTTGGCGTTTTGGGCGCCGTCATAGGCGTGGCCGCGCAGGGGCTGACGAACGACGTCTTTTTCCAGGTCGGTCTGCTGACGGTCATGGGGCTTTCGGCGAAGAACGCCATTTTGATCGTCGAGTTTGCCAAGCAGATGGTCGACGAGGAGGGACTTCCCGTTTTAGAAGCGGCGATTCGTGCGAGTCGACTTCGTCTGCGTCCGATTCTGATGACGTCGACGGCGTTTGCGCTCGGCGTGTTGCCGATGACGATGGCGACAGGCGCGAGTTCGCTGAGCCAGCAATCGCTGGGCGTCTGCGTTTTCGCCGGCACGGTCGTGGCGACGTCGTTTGCGATCTTCTTCATTCCTCTCTTCTACGTCTTCGTTATGAATCTTTTCAGCAGAAGGCGTAAATCGCTGAAAGAATAACCGTTGCGGATTCGGACGTCGCGACGACCTCTGCGCCTCCACAGCGCGGATCGCGGATTTCAGGGAGTCTGGAGACGTTTGTTTCCAGACTCCGTTTTTTAGAAAAATTTTTCAAAAAGAGACTTGACGAAGTTTAGAAGCTTATTAAAATCTCGTGTACTTTCGTCGCTGATTGCGGCGAATCGATATTTGACAATCAGGTAAAGTATAAATCATACAGTGTGAGACGCCAACCGTTGGGGAGCGATCCCCGACCTTTGGAGTACAAGCC
>CACYBR010000489.1 GCA_902772705.1 uncultured Planctomycetota bacterium | reverse complement strand
TTACGAATGCCTTCGTCACGGAGACGCCGGTCGACAGCGGCGAGCGCCAGTTCGATCGGAATCCCGACATTGTCGCGAATACGCGTTGGAGCCGCGCCAGTACCTCCTCGGAAGCCGTCAATCGCAATGATATCGGCTCCGCTTCGCGCGATTCCGCTGGCAATTGCCGCAATATTATGAACGGCGGCAACCTTAACAATAATCGGTTTTTGATAACGTGTCGCCTCCTTGAGGGAATAGACGAGCTGACGGAGATCCTCGATCGAATAGACGTCATGGTGTGGCGCGGGCGAAATGGCGTCCGTTCCTTCGGGAATCATTCTTGTACGTGAAACGTCGCCGACAATCTTTGTTCCAGGAAGGTGTCCGCCAATCCCGGGCTTCGCGCCTTGTCCCATTTTGATTTCGATAGCCGCGCCGGCGTTGAGATAATCCTCATGGACCCCGAAACGCCCAGAGGCGACTTGTACGATCGTGTTAGCCCCATACTTATAGAAGTCTTCGTGCAAACCGCCTTCGCCTGTATTATAAAAAATCCCGAGTTCCTGCGACGCACGAGCGAGGCTTTCATGCGCGTTATAACTAATGGAGCCGTAACTCATCGCCGAGAACATGACAGGCGTCTCAAGCTCCAGTTGCGGAGGCAGTTCCGTATCGAGCGAACCGTCGGGATTCCTCCTGATTTTTGACGGCTTTTTACCCAGAAAAACTCGCGTTTCCATCGGTTCGCGCAGTGGATCGATCGACGGATTGGTTACCTGAGAGGCGTTAATCAGGATGCGATCCCAATATACGGGCGCGGGACTCGGATTTCCCATCGAAGAAAGCAGGACGCCGCCGCTGGACGCCTGTTTGAAGACTTCGTTAATCTCCGAACCGCTCCAATTTGCGTTTTTGCGATAGGGAGCGTCGTTTTCCACAATTTTCAGAGCATGCGTCGGACACATGCTGACACAACGTTGGCAATCGACGCACTTCGATTCGTCGCACCGCATCGTTTTCGCTTCAGCGTCGTAAAAATGAACTCCGTTAGCGCACTGACGTTCACACAGGCGACAGTTGGTACAACGTTCGACATTTCGGATTACTTCAAACTGAGGAACAATATAGTCGATGGAAGTCAAAACGCGCCCTCCTTTACACGGAGAATCACGGGTTCGCCGCCAATCGGAGCATAAACGTTCTCCGCCTCAGGTTCCATCACGCGAATTGCGGCTTCCTCGCTGGCAATAAAATGCATATCGCCCCTTTCAGCCACGACCATGGAACGTAACTTCGCTCGATCATTAAGCGCCATAATCCCTCCAGAAAACCCCAGAACAATGGAAAAGGGACCGGTAAGAAGGAGACTTGGGAAAACTTTTCTCAGAAACGAAATCTGTTCCGCCTCCTTCGTCTTCTGTTTATCAAGGACGCTCCAAAACGGGGCAGAGACAACCCAAGCCATTTCTTGAAGAGTAAGCCCCTGACGACGTAACAGATAGTCGGCAATATACGCAATAACTTCAGTATCGGTTTGAAGCGTGCATTTATAACCAAACATCTCTATAAATCGTCGATTGGCGTCGTACGACGAAATCTCGCCATTGTGGACGACAGAATAGTCAAGAATGGAAAAAGGATGCGCGCCTCCCCACCATCCGGGAGTATTCGTTGGATAACGTCCATGAGCGGTCCATGCGTAAGCCTTGTATTCTTCCAGACGATAGAAACGACCTACGTCTTCTGGAAATCCGACCGCTTTAAAAGCGCCCATATTCTTTCCGCTGGAAAATACATAAGTTCCCCTGAAGTGAGAATTGAGTTTCATGACACAGCGTGCGACAAACTCTTTTTCGTCAAGTTGAAGTCGAGAAAGAACGGACGACATCGGCGAAACAAAGTATCGCCAAATTATGGGAACATCGGTAATCTCAGGGATCTTGCGAATTGGAATTTCTTCCGACTTGATGATCTCAAACCCCTCTTTCAAGTATCTCTCACATTCAACCTTTGCATCGGGAGAGTCAAAGAAAACGTGAAAAGCGTAGAATTCTCTAAACTCGGGATAGATTCCGTATGCGGCAAATCCGCCTCCAAGACCATTAGAGCGATCGCGCATCGGAATCATGCTCTTGATAATCTTCTCTCCGGTCATGAGGTTTCCGTCAGTCGATATCATCGCAGAGATAGCGCAACCGGACGGTATTCTAACTTGACCTTCCTTCAGCATTGACGTCCATCCTTTCCTGTAAGTACAAAAAAGGCGTTCATCCATACAAGAAAAGTATTCTGAGTATGAATGAACGCCTTTGCTCATCGGAGCCCGATTTTAGCATGAAGCTTCTTTAAGTCAACCTTTTTTTTGGAAAATCATAAACAAAATTAAATTACATTCCTTTTAGTCCAACTATTATTTATAATATTTCAATTTTGCCACGTAAATTCACGGCCACCAGTACAATCTAATTTTCGCGCAATTATTTTTACTCTTACTTATGCCAGAAGTAGTCGAAAAACGCGCCGAATCTCTCCGATTAAAAAATAGGTGGGATTTTGCCCCTCATCGTCGAGATATCAAGTGTTTTATGAAAAAAGACTGTTAAAACAGGTCGTTCCTAAGGGGTGTAACGAGCGTTTTCCTTTCATGGACAGCGACGTGGCGTCTCGACAAACGTTACGTCTGCGACGACGCCGCCCCGGAGAAGGAGACCTCGCTCTGCAAGGCGGCGATTGATAACGTCGAATAATTCGTCGACAAGCCCATGCTCTTTCAGAAGATTACGAAAGTTGTTGATTGTCGAGTGATCAGGGACGTCTGGCGTTATATCCATACCCAGGAACTTCTGAAAGCTACGACGATCGGCAATTTGATACTCGACCTCTTCGTCGGATAATCCATACAATTCCTGAAGAACGAGACATTTGAACATAAAGATCTCGTCATAAGGCGGACGACCTCCCTTCGGAGAGGGTTTTCGAATACGTTCCAGAAGGGGGCGAAAATCTTCTCATGAAATCAGACTGTCGAGTCGGTCAAGCGTATAGCGCGGCGATAAAACCTTATCTTCGCGTTCCTTTTCTGAAAAATACGTCCGGGCTTTGCGTCTCGGTTTACGGTTCATTGTTCACTCCTGAAATACTGCGAGATTGAAACACGCTCCGAAGAATATTTTACTCTTCGAAGTTCCACAAAAACTATATTTCAGGCGGTGATTGTTGAAAATATCAAAAAGGTTTGGGAAAAAGGTCGTCGCATGGGGGCTTTTTAAGAGCCCCCAATTATCGTACAACTATCTTCACCTTTACCTATTGAACTCAAGTATCAATGAAAAGGCTTATTTTCCACTGTCCCCGTAGTTCGACAACGCTCGCGCCGACGGGTCGTTTACGTTACAACCTTCCCAAGATTTATTCGGCATCCAAAAATCAACGATCATTTCCCCTTGTCCGGAATAATACTTCTCGAAAATCTCACGATACAACAAGGATTCTTTGGTAAATGGCGTCGCGTGAGAGTACTGACGCCGTTTCCGTTCAAATTCCGTGTCCGTATAACAACCGTTGGCGTACTCCTTGAGATAATCAACCATCGAGTGACCGACAGCGTCGGAAAATGCCGCTTTTTCACGGTAAAGAATTTCGCGCGGTAGGTAATCGGCCTCGAACGCGTGACGGAGCAGGTATTTGCCCTTGTTGTAAACGTTAATCTTCTTTTCTGGATCAACGGAGAGTACGTAACGGACAAAATCCAGATCGCCAAACGGAACACGTGCTTCGAGTGAATTCGCTGAAATGCACCGGTCGGCGCGAAGAACATCGTACATGTGCAACTCGCGAATTCGCTTTTGAGATTCCTCCTGAAAAGCTTGAGCGGATGGAGCAAAATCCGTATATTTATAGCCAAAAAGTTCGTCCGATATCTCGCCGGTAAGCAAAACGCGAACGTCGGTGTTCTCATGAATCCACTTGCAAAGCAAATACATCCCCATACTTGCTCGAATCGTGGTAATGTCGAACGTACCCAGAATGTGAATCACTTCATCCAGCGATGCAATCACCTCGTCCTTTGTCATAAATACTTCAGTGTGCTCGCTTCCGATATAATCGGCGACTTGCCTGGCGTATTTCAGGTCAATCGCGTCCTCGCTCATACCAACGCCAAATGTTTTGATCGGCTTGTCAAGTTTCTTCTGTGCAATTGCGCAAACCAACGAAGAATCGAGACCTCCCGAAAGGAGGAATCCCACCTTTGAATCTGATATCAGGCGTTTCTCGACGCCTGCCACGAGTTTATCGTGTATTTTTTTACAGACTGTATCAAGGTCGTCGAGACAAAAGGAATCTACCCTGGCAATATCGCGATAGCAGACGAACCTGCCGTCTTTATAGTAATGACCGGGAGGAAACGGCAAAACTTTTGAACAAATACCTGTCAGGTTTTTTGCTTCGCTGGCAAAGACGATTACGCCGTTAGAATCATAACCGTAATACAACGGTCGAATTCCTATTGGATCGCGCGCCGCGATATAATCATTCCTTTCACCGTCATAAATAACCATCGCGAATTCGGCGTCCAACATATCGAACATGGCGACGCCATACTCGCGATACATCGGCAGGAGAACTTCGCAATCTGAACCGCTTTTAAACTGATACTTATCGGAAAGTTCAGCCTTAATTCTTTCAAATCCATAGATCTCGCCATTACAGACAATCCAGTTGGAACCGAGCTGGAAAGGCTGCATTCCTTCAGGAGTCAACCCCATAATAGCAAGACGATGGAATCCCATGATCCCATTTCCAGTGTCAATGATCCTGCTCTCGTCCGGTCCGCGCGTAACCGTCTGTTTAAAACCTTCTTCAAAATCTGTCAAAACGACGCGTGCGTCGCAATAACTCATAATCGAACACATTTCGAATTCCTTCAGTCCTTATTCGCAACGACCAAAACGACCCTCTTCATCTTGCGACCAACTTTGCGATCGTTAGGAGCCCCGCCCGTTTACCTGTTTCAAGATAACGACAGCCCCTTTTTCCCATAAGCAACGCCATATGGGGGTTAATGAATTAAGAGAACCGCCATAACCCCTTCTCGTCGGTATCCCGGTCTACCAGACAAGCGTTCCGCAAAGCGGACGTGGAGACCGGACAAATGATGCTGAGTCCAAATCAACTTAACAAGTACGTCATTCAACGTCCTGCAGGGCGTCGTAGCCTTCTTCGCCAGTTCGAACCTTGACGACGTTTTCAATATCGGAAACAAAAATCTTGCCATCGCCAATGTGACCGGTGTAAAGAACCTTTTTAGCGGTCTCGATCACGGAGTTTACAGGAACCTTACACACGACAATATCAACCTGAACTTTGGGCAACAAGTTCGTTTCAACCTGAACGCCTCGGTAATATTCAGGACGACCGCCCTGGACGCCGCAACCAAGAACATGAGACACGGTCATTCCCGTAATTCCAAGCGCAGTCATCGCGTTCTTGAGAGCGTCAAACCGGGATTCCTTACAAATGATCTCAACCTTCGTAAATTTAGGCGTTCCTTCAAGAACAAAGGACGGGGTCCTCCTGACGGGAATCGCTTCTGCAGGGGGAATGTCGCCGGTAACAACGGTCACGCCATCATCTGGGGCGTAAGACGAATACTTATGGACAGCAGGCGCAAAATCCGGATAGGCGGACGGGAGACCGTGTTCGGTCGTGTCCAGCCCGAGAATTTCATCCTCAGCCGAAGCTCGAAGTCCTATAGTCCCCTTAATCAGTCCAAAGACAATCATCATAAAGATGGTAGTGTAAACGGCAACGCTAACACAACCGATTGTCTGGAGCTTTGTCTGTTCCCACGCCCCGGTGTAAAAAAGGCCGGACAGTCCTGCTGGCGCGTCAGGGTTCGCCAAAAGGCCAACGGCCAAGGTTCCCCAAACTCCACATGCCATATGAACCCCAACGGCGCCAACAGGATCGTCGACATGACATTTGAGGTCAAGAACCTCAACGACGATCACAACGAGAAGACCGGCAACAACGCCGATAACCATCGCGCCAAAGCAATCGACAGCGTCACATCCGGCGGTAATACCAACTAGCCCCGCCAAAGACGCGTTCAAGCACATCGAAACGTCTGGTTTACCATTCTTTATCCAGGTAAAGAGCATCGTCGTGCAAGTTGCCAGCGCCGGAGCAATCGTTGTTGTCAGGAAGATCGAAGATAATTCGGAAGAAGTCTTCGCAGCAGCGCCGTTAAAACCATACCAGCCGAGCCACAGGATAAAAACGCCAAGCGAACCGAGAACAATCGAATGTCCGGGAATAGCGTTGACTTTCGTAACCTTTCCGTGAGAGTCACGTCGATATTTGCCAATTCGAGCGCCAAGGAAAATCGCGCCGATTAACGCCGATATCCCGCCTACCATATGAATAGCGCAAGAACCGGCGTAATCATGGAAACCAATTCGAGAAAGCCAACCTCCGCCCCAAATCCAGTGAGCTTCGATCGGGTAAACAAACAGCGAAAGAGCAGCGGAGTAGAAACAGTACGAAATGAACTTTGTTCGCTCAGCCACCCCGCCGGAGACGATTGTCGCAGTCGTCGCACAAAACACAAGGTTAAAAACAAAGGTCGAGGCTCCGGTAAAACCGTCTTCAGAACAGGCGATGAAAGCTTTGTAATTGGTAAAAAGCTCAAAGTTTGGAATACCAATCAGGCCGCCAAAGGCGTCCTTCCCCATCATGAGGGAGTACCCCAGAAGGCAAAACATAACAGCGCCGATACAGAAATCCATCAGGTTTTTCATGATGATATTGCCAGCATTCTTGGCGCGAGTAAAACCAGCTTCCACCATCGCGAACCCCGCCTGCATCCAAAAGACAAGAGCGGCTCCGATCAAAAACCAAAATTCAATCGTCATAGGTCTTCAGAACTCCTTCATTTAACGCTAAAAAGCAACTTCTCGTAAGTGGGGAAAGGCCAGCGCTCTTCAGCGGTAACGGTCTCCGCTTCGTCGCACACAATTCGTAGTTCAGTCATCTTTGGTAGAATATCGTCACGGATGACGACAGACGCCTCGGTCACGTCGTCGATCGTCTTGTATTTAACCAGAGAAGATTCAAGCTTCGTTGTTGCAACGTCGATCTCGCTGACAAGACGACTCAGCGTTGCAAGCAGGCCGCGTTCATATTGGCATGAAACGTCTGGAAGAACGGCAATCTTAGCCTGACAGGTTTCGGCAATATCTCTGACATAGGCTTCAACGGCGGGTAGAATATCGCGACGCGCCATATCAACCATTGTCAACGCCTCGATATTGACCGTTTTACAGTAGTTGTCGAGCGTAATCTCGTAACGCGATTTAAGTTCAGCAACAGAGTAAACGCCTTGTCTCGTGAGCATGTCTACGTTCTTCTTATCGAGAAGACGCGGTAGCGCGTCCGGCGTTGTACGAAGATTGAGCAGGCCTCGTTTTTCGGTCGCCTCTTTAATCCAGTTGTCGTCGTATCCATTGCCGTTAAAAATGATGCGACGGTGATCGCTGAATGTTTTCTTGATCATGTCATGAAGCGCCGTCTCGAACTCTTCAGCATTTTCGAGACGGTCGGCGTAAATCTCAAGAGATTCGGCGACTGACGCATTAAGCATGATGTTCGCGCAGGCGATGCTGTTGGAAGAGCCAAGCATACGGAACTCGAATTTGTTTCCCGTGAACGCAAACGGAGAAGTTCGGTTTCGATCCGTATTGTCACGATTGAACTTCGGAAGAACGCTCGCGCCAAGCTTTATGACGGTCTTTTCTGCGCCAACATAAGGCGTGTCGCTGACAATCGCGTCCATGATTGCAGTAAGTTCGTCGCCGAGAAAGATCGATATTACAGCAGGGGGCGCCTCGTTCGCGCCAAGGCGATGATCGTTGCCCGCTGTTGCCACTGACAAACGAAGAAGATCCTGATAGTCGTCAACTGCCTTGATAACAGCGCACAGGAAGAGCAAAAACTGAGCGTTCTCGTACGGCGTGTCGCCAGGCGTCAGAAGGTTAACGCCCGTATTCGTCGCTATCGACCAGTTATTGTGCTTTCCTGAACCGTTGACGCCCGCAAACGGCTTCTCGTGCAACAAGCAAACCATGCCGTGACGCTTCGCGACTTTCTGCATAATCTCCATGGTTAGCTGGTTGTGGTCGGTCGCCACGTTAGTTGTCGCATAGATAGGAGCAAGCTCATGCTGAGCTGGAGCAACCTCATTATGTTGCGTCTTGGCCAGAATGCCGAGCTTCCAGAGTTCGTCATTGAGGTCAGCCATAAAGGAAGCGACTCGCGGCTTGATAACGCCAAAATAATGATCAGAAAGCTCTTGTCCCTTCGGCGGTTTCATTCCAAACAAAGTCCGTCCTGTCAGGATAAGGTCTTTACGTTGTTCGTAGACTTTTTCGTCAATGAGAAAGTATTCTTGCTCGGGACCAACAGAAGTGCGAACATTTTTGACGTCCGTAACGCCAAAGAGTTTCAATATACGGAGCGCCTGCTTGTTGAGAGCTTCCATTGAACGCAGGAGCGGCGTTTTTTTGTCGAGAGCTTCGCCGCCATAGGAGCAGAATGCGGTCGGAATGCAGAGGGTTTTGTCTTTGATGAACGCGTAGGACGACGGGTCCCATGCGGTATACCCGCGCGCCTCGAACGTAGCGCGGAGGCCGCCGGATGGAAAAGAGGACGCGTCCGGTTCGCCCTTGATGAGCTCCTTGCCGGAGAATTCCATGATAACGCGACCGTCAGGAGACGGCCTGATGAAGCTGTCGTGTTTTTCGGCCGTAACGCCAGTCAAAGGCTGGAACCAATGAGTAAAGTGAGTGGCGCCATGAGCAACCGCCCAGTCCTTCATCGCAACGGCCACGGAATTAGCCACGTTTGTATGAAGAGGTTCGCCTTCGTCGATAGTCTTTTTAAAAGAGTTGTAAATTTCGTCAGAAAGAGTAGCTTTCATGACGCGATCGTCAAAAACCAAACTTCCAAAATATTCCGGAACGGTACTCATGGCGTTTTCCTTTCAGCAAGTGTGAGAAAGAATCAAAAAAAAAACGAGACAACAGGTCTGGTGTAAAACCAAGACTCCATTGCCTCGTTTATTATTTTTTTATTCAGGGTTTTGCGGTCAAAAAAAAAGGCGCCTCAAGAATTTCAATAATTCTTAAGACGCCTTTGCCCTAACCTCGAACAATATTAAATATAGATTCCAAGACGTCAAGACCTAAAGCGGAAAAAATTTTTTCTTCGTCTGTTTGACCTCGACTTCACTCGAGCCAAAAAGCCTCTTCGAGAGACTCGGGTATGTCGTTTTCACCGAGATAAATGAGCGGTCGCATGTAATCTTCCCAACGATTACGCACCTCGCTTGCCTCAAGCGTCTTGATCAATTTATCTGGATCGTCAACCTCATAATAGGCGAAGATATCCGTGCCAGAAAGCCAGATCGAATAGTTACGATAACCAGCCTTTTTGAGAAGCTCTTTCATTTCAGGCCAAATTTCCCGATGTCTGCGAAGATATTCCTCTCGCATCGACGGGTCCTTCAAAATCCACCGTTGGGCAACTCGCATTTCAAGTCCTCCATTACGAACGAAGTTTAATTCAACGACTCGGTAGAATCGTTACGTCATTCCATAAAACAATTTAAAAAATCAATCCCTTTCACGACGAATCTGGTAGTCCCCCCAAAGCGGAACGTTCAGATCCGTCCAACATTTGATTGCTTGTTCCTCTTCTGGAGACAGAGAAACGTCGCGATGATTTTCGTCTTCAAGTATCTTCCATATGCGGCTTTGCGATGTTCCAAACGTATAAGGCTGCGCCTTGGTCGTTTTGCCCGCGCCCCACGTGTAATCAAAATAATGGACGTCCCCGCTCTGAATCAACGAGCGATACGACGCAGGAATCTTATTTTCGTCACGTTCTGAGCTTAGATCAAGTTGCCTCGGATTCTCTCTTGCAGTTTCCGCAGTATGACACTGTAAACAATTACGGTCGAGCGCCGGTTGCACAACTCTCTCGTACCAAAACGGCCCGGCGCCCCACGGTGGTTCTTTGAGCGTCTGAGGACCGCGAATTGACGCTTGAGTCAGCCCCCCTTCAGGAACGCTCAAACGACTTTCATGACACCCCACGCAAGACCTTTGTTCTCCTGGTCGAAGTTGGACTACGGAACGCATACGTTGGATCTCGTTGAAATTTTCATCGAGCAACTCAAAGAAAAGCACCTTTCCCGCGGGAGCGTAGAAATCAGCGGAACCGTCCTTCTCAATTTCCACCGTTCCAAGAACGCCTTTAGCAACGTATGAAGGCCACCCAAAGCGCCCCTGGAGCACGTCGACCGGCGATGCATAATATTCCATAAACGGTTCATGGTCGAATTGATACGTACCGTCGTCAAGTTGCTTTAATGGCGTTGGCATTTCCTGACATACGCGTAAATATCGAGCTGCGCCCGGTTCAACCTGTCCCTCAAGTCCACGATATACGTTTACAATGGAAAAACGACCAAACCCCTTCTCCGCCAAAGCCTCATCCGGAGGATTATCCACAACAGGAGGAACTTCGCGTTCGCCGAACAGTTGTGGACAGATCGTGTCGATCGAATCGTCAAGGGTCAAAAGTTCTCGGTTTCCAAATCTATCGATCAAATACAAACCAAATC
>CACYBR010000488.1 GCA_902772705.1 uncultured Planctomycetota bacterium | reverse complement strand
TGTTCTGGTAGAAGATTGGTAACAAAATCCCAGTTTACCAGATCGTTGCTTCTGGCGATTCCAACTGTCCAGCCGTACCGCCCTCCATCCTTTTCCTGAGGAGGAATGGAAAAGTACATGTAATATGTTCCTTTGAAATTGACGACGGTCGGATCTTTGGCGAAATCGACAGGGGCCCAGTGCATTTTGGGATTCTTGATCGCGGGGAAGTCTGCCGGAACGATTGATTTTACCCCGTCGGGAAGAGGAAGAATTGAGGGAACGTGGGAATCCTGAGCGAAAAGTTCCCCGCTGACGCATAAAATCGCGAGCCAACAGGGAAGTAACAATCTCAAGCATGATTTGACGGCGTCTTCCAACGATTGGAACATAATGTTCGAATCTCCCAGTGAGTTAGAATGTTTAATCGATAAAAGGGGCCAGACCCATTCAGAACTGTTCGAACGCCCCACGTTCTATTTACAGGCAATTATGATTATAGCGCTCTGGAGCGCTTTTCCAAATCTGAATGACGAGATTTGTAATCATTTTAGTGATTATATCGAAGGTTTTCAGAAAAAGAAAACTGTTGACACGGTCGAGCCGGCGTCTATAATGAAGAAGAACGTCGGCGTTGCCATCGCCGACGGCGTGGCTGAGTGGCGGAATGGCAGACGCTGGGGATTTAAAATCCCTTGCCCTTAACGGGCGTGCGGGTTCGAGTCCCGCCTTGGCTATTTAAGTCTAACCTCAGAATTTGGTTTGACCTCGTAAATCACCGAGCAAGACCATTAAAAATATGGGGTTAAATCGAGTAAGATGGACGTCGTTTTTTGCTATTTTTGCCGTCGTTTCGTTTCCGAGCTCGCGTCCATATTTTTCTTCGGCGTTTTCCTGTGGCGCACGGTCAAAGTACAAATCGAACGTTCTTAGAAAGTGTTTTTTGCGCCGTCGGAGAAAGTCACGATTTCACGACATACGTGGAATAACATCTTCGACAAGGTCGTTCTCTGAGCTCGTTCTCATGTTCAGAGAAAGATTCGTCCATAGTTCAAGTTTCGCCCAGGATATAATATTAGTTTGAAGCCTGTGGCGAAATTCTTGCGCCTGTGTTCCCAGACTATGCGCTTTTCTCCTTCCGAAACCTCTTCCCAGCTCGCTGAGAGTTCGCGTTCTAAAATTGGAAAGAGCGGCAGAAGCGACTCTCTCGCCCGTCTCCGGACTCAGAACCAGAAGCCGCTTCTGCTCCCAGTTCACACAGTCCCACGTCGGTTCAAGCGGCTCCTGCTACCGAGGTCCGCCTATTCGCCACAACACAAACAACGTCCGCCAATTCAGACTCGGACAAGTTTTCCGATCTGAACAAGCCGCCGTTCCGAATCGTAGTGGACGCCAACGCAAACAATAACGGTAATCTAACGTGTTGACACGTCTGGATCGAAACTCAGATAAGAAAGACGCGACGAACGACCTCCCGCTCCGTCGGGACGCCTGAGAAGATCGATGGCCACAGGGTCGACAACACGTAGACGGTCTCAACGACGCGATCGTCGATCTGCGCGTCTCTGCTGGCGACGCCTCGTCCCCGTTCTTTCAAGCGTCTGGGTCGGGATGTTTTGAAAACGATCGGTCGATTCTGGGGCATTGGCGCGTCTTTCGTTTCCTTCTTGCCTGAGAACGAAAGAGAGTCGCAAAGAGCCAGTTACTTGCCCGTGAGTTTCTGGAGTTTTAAGTTGCGAAACTCAACGGGGTATCCGTGACACTGCAAAAGAATTGGACTTGAAACGACCAGTCCAAAATTTTTTTGGTTCTTGAACTTGCTATCTGCTTTGGCGGCGTTCCATTTGTCGGAACCGACGTTGAAGGAAAGGACTTTTTCACCGTCGATCCAATGCTCGATGTGGTTGCCGGCGACGACGATTTTACCGCTTCGGAATTCTCCCGAGGGCGCGACTTCCGCAGGCGCCGGATAAGCGTCGGCTTTGGAGGACGGAGAGGCAGGAAGCACGTCAAAAAGGGAAGCGATCTTGCGATCTTCGATTTTGCCGTCTTCGACATGGGCGTCGTCCTGAATCTGATATTCCAGACCAATCCAGCCTTTGCCATTGGGCTGTTCAATCTTGTACTTAACGCCTGAATTACAATCCAGTCCAAAACGCCATTCAAAACTGAAAATGTAATTGTCGTAAACGTTTGCAGTTATGAGATCGCCGCCGTTTTGAGGGTCGGTCAGGCACAAGGCTCCGTCTTTCACGATCCAACCCTTCGGTTCGGCCCCGTTTTCATCTGTCCATCCTACAAGGTCCTGACCGTTAAACAGTTCGATCTCTTCGGAGACGTTATAAAGGGCTTCGAGGTCAAAGTCTGACGGTTCTTCGGACACTGTCTGAGGAACTTCTGCGGACGATTGGACGTCGGCGGCGGATGATCCGACATTTGCGTCGACCGAAACGACGTCGGAATCAGTCTCAACAATAAAGTTTGTGTTTCTGGAACAGGAGAGGGCGAAAAACGTGATTGACGCCAGCGCGAATGAGAAAGCGACTCGCGCTTTAAAATTTGATTTCCTTGTCATTCAGATACCCGTGCTGGAGTTTCAAGTCCAGAGAATAAAGAAGCGGGGCGTTTGAAACGCCCCTGTTTTGATTCATGACAATGCAACTTGAGTTCGAACGCTAAAGGAACGGTTTAGCGGAATTACTTATCGGCTTTACAGGATTCACACTGGCAATCGAGAAGTCGTTCGCTACAGAGCCATTCGAAAGCTTCCTGAATTCGGACGATCTGATCGTGATTGACCTTAAAGATGCGGGCCTTGCCGTCGTCTTTGGGTTCAAACGTGGAATAGCCTTCTTCATCAATAACGATCTCGCCGGGTTCAGAGAGATCAAAGTAACCGCGATCCTGACGCGCCGCGAAAAGAATTGTCGTCAGGTCCCAGGTGCATTGTTCCGCCTTAGGATCGAGACCACGATAGAGAGAATAGGCCTCCTTGACGGGATGATACTTAACGTAGCCATAGTCGTTGAGCATGGCGACGCCGATCATTTTAATCTCACGCCCGACTTCAAAGCCTGAGCAGTAAATATCGGTTGGCCATTCGGAGAAAACCTTACGAGCGGCAGGCACGTCGTTAACGACGTTGTATTCCTTGTGTTTATCGACGAAATTGCCAGCCATGGCGACGAGATACTTTACTTTTTTCGAGGCAAGTTCACGACCGTTGAGCGGAGAGTATTCGTCGGCGGGGGAGTCAAGTAGACGAGCAAGATTCGTGGAGAAACCAACTTGTGCAATGACAACGGAACCGTCTTCCTGAGCGGCGAGCGTCTTGCGGAGAAGCGCGGTCGCTTCGAAATATTCGGTTTTATCCTCGGCAAGGTTAAAGAACGGGAACTTCGGTTTGCCCTCTTCGTCTTTTGCCTCAAGGGATTGACGAAGAAACTTGCCGTCGTCTGCGGTAACGCCGCTGTCTTTAACCGCGCCGATCGGAACGTTGGGATTTTGATAAAACTCGTTGATGAACTGACAGTACGGAGCCGCGTACTTGTTGTCCTTTGTAAGCGTAATAGCGAGGAGGTCAACCTCGCCACGTTTCTCAAGATTGTTGAGCATGGTCAACGCGAAAACATCGTCAATATCGTTTCCCATGTCGGTGTCGTATATGATCTTAACGGGTTCCCCCGCAAACGAGTCGGAGGAAACTTGAACGAGCATGCCGAAAAAGGCGACGCTTATGACGAGCTTGAGCAAAACAAATGATTTATTCAAGGGACGACCTTTCTTCTCTGGTATGGCGATTTTTCAGGCTCAACGTCATAAAGAGCCGATAACCGCTGGTTCGGAATAATGGGGGCGTGACGGCGCAATATTCGCCTTCTCGTCGAATATAACGGAAAAACGTTTTGAAATCCAGTTCCCAACGTTTTTTTCCTCTTCTTTGGAAGAATTGTTTTCAACAAATAAGGAGCGCGGAATCCGCGGCTCGACCTTCCTTTTGTCTGACGATCTACCAAGTCGAATTTACGCCGCTTATTTGCCTCTGGATCCGAAATTGTCAGAGCGGCGTTTGAAAACACCATCCTTTTTATTGAAACGCCGTCCCCCGTTTTGAGCGCTCTTATTGGCGCCAAACGCGCCCTTACTTTCTCTGGAGAATTTACGATCTCGATTCCTGCCTTCTTCATTTGAATTGGAATCGTCGCGACGATTATTGAAATTTCCCTTCTTAAAGCTTCCCTTCGACGGACCGAAGGAACGTTCATGGCGGAAGCCTTCGTGCTTACGCTGGAAACCGTCTCCAGAACGACGGAAATTTTCTCCTTCATTCTCAGATCGTCGTCGGAATTCATTGTCGTTGGAATTTGCCGAATCTACGCGGTCGTCCGAAAGATAACGTTGTTTCCGACCGTCAAAGGGTTTGTGTGGACGTCGGTCCGTGCGAGCCGACTTGAAAGAATCGCCCGTTCCACCTTGGCCGTAGAAGCGCGCCCCAGCGCGATATCCCCCGTTTCCACCGTCGGGACGTTTCCGACTCTCACGCTTGCCGAATGAAAGACTTTCTTCTTCCAGTTTCTTGAATTCTGCTCGACGTTCTTCCTTGGCCTTCTTGTCCTTTTCAGCCTGCCGCTTGAGGAACTTGACTCGGGAAGATTGGCGCATCGTGTACGTTTTAGGAAGGTAGGACGGGATAAGACATTCGGGGCCAGAGCCGATAAGATCCTCACGATCAGCCTCTTTTAGCGCGCTCTTTACGTCATTGTAGAACGCGGGATTGTAGTAGAAAAGAAGCGCGTGTTGCAACCGTCGTTCATGCAATGTCTTAGGAACATAGACAGGCTCTTCCGTGACAGGATCGATTCCTGTGTAGTAAGCGCAGGTTGCAAGTTGGAACGGCGCCGGAATGAAATCCTGAACCTGTTCCGGGCGAATATCGTGTTCCTTGAGGTAAATCGCAACGTCGACCATTGACTTGATTGTGGAGCCGGGAAAACCGGAGATCAGGTATGGAACCGTATACTGTTCCTTGCCGACTTTGCGCGATTCTTCTTTAAAAATCTCGCAAAATTCCTCATGATTTTCGATTGGCGGCTTGTTCATTAGTCGCAGAACGTCGTTGTCGACATGCTCGGGCGCGGTCTTAAGGCGACCGCCTGTGTGAAAAGCGGCAAGCTCGCCGATGAACGGTATGGAAAGGACTGCAAGATCGGTACGAATTCCAGACGCGACCAGAACTTTCTTAACTTGATCGATAGCGCGAGCCCTTTTGAGCAACTCGACGTAAGCGGATTGATCGGTTTCAAGATTTTTGCAGATCTGAGGACACAGGCACGAGATTTTTTTGCACTTCATGCACAGGTCCTTGTTCTTGCCTCCAAGCCGGTACATATTTGCGGTTGGAGCGTTTAGATCGCTGATCGTACACATGCCGCCGATTTCCTCGACAAGCTTTTTGATCTCGTCAAGGATCGCCTCTTCACTGCGGTTTTGTATGAATTTTCCTTGATGCGCCGTGATTGCGCAGAATGTGCAGCCTCCAAAGCAACCACGATGGGTTTGAACCGTCGAACTGACGACCTCGACAGCTGGAATAGGTTCATCGTAGGAGGGATGCGCTTTGCGTGTAAAGGGAAGTGCGTAAACGGCGTCCATTTCCCTTTCCGTGAGCGGATAGGACGGTGGATTGACGACAATCGCTTCGTCGCCACACTCTTGAAGAAGCGTCTTGGCGCAATAGGGATTGAGGTTTTCATAAGCGAGCTGCGTCATCTTGACGAAGTTTTGCTTCGATTCTCGGACGTTCTCTTGACGGATTCGTTCAATCTTCTTTTCGATCCCTTCGACCTGACGGTAAAGCGAGGTTCTCAGCTCGGCTTCAAGCTCATGGGTTTCTCGGTCTCTGGCAATTTCCCCCTTGATCTCTTCGAGCTCCTTTTTAAGACGATTAATCTCAAGCGTCTGAGCGGGAAGAAGATCCGTTCCTGTGACTTCCTCGAAACTGGGAAGATGCGCGACCGTATCCGATTCTTCGAGAAGATCCTCGTTTTTTCCAAGACGGTAGACCGTGCCGCGAACGTCGCGGATCGTGTGAATCGATTCGCCGGCGGCAAGGCGACGCATGATTTCGAGGATTGAGCGTTCGCCCATTCCGTACATGAGAATGTCGGCCTTGGCGTCAAGAATGATGGAACGGCGGACTCGATCGCTCCAGTAATCGTAATGCGCTATCCTTCGAAGACTCGCTTCAACGCCGCCCGCCAGTACTGGAACGCCCGGAAAGGCTTCTCGTGCTCGCTGACAGTATGAAAGAGTCGCACGGTCCGGACGGCGACCAATTTTACCTCCAGGCGTGTAGGAGTCGTCGTTACGAATCTTACGGCTGGCCGTATAGTGATTGAGCATCGAATCCATGTTGCCCGCGCTGACGCAGAATGCGAGACGAGGTCGTCCGAACTTACGGAAATCCTCGACTGAATTCCAGTTCGGCTGACTTAAAATTGCAACGGAAAAACCATCTTTTTCCAGAACGCGCGCAAGAAGACCATTCGCAAAGCTGGGCGCGTCGACATAGGCGTCCCCAGTAATGAACACCACGTCAACCTGTTCCCACCCGCGCGCTTTAACTTCTTCCGGCGTCATGGGAAGCGGCTCCGCATATTCGAAAACGGGGCGAGAATCGCGATTGGGATCGTCGAAAAGATAGGGGCATGAAGTGGTTTCGGTCATCTTTGAACCTTCGGTTGTAAGCGACGCAACTGATTTATACGGGCACACACTACGACCCATTATTGTCTCACATTGTCGTCTTTTATCAAGCGCTGGATAAGGATTTAAAAAACGCCCTGTTAGAAATAATGAAAGAAAGATCTCGACGGAAAAGGTCTGACATATGAAAACAGGACCCGCGAAGCGATCGAAATAAAAAAGAAAACCCCACGAGGCGCGCGATCCTCCCGCTGGAAGCCCTTATCGTCAAGAGCGGCTGCTCGGAAAGCGGGGACGCTGACGAATTGGAATTCGATAACGGCTCGATGGAACGAACGGAGATCGGACAAAACGTTATGCGTCGCCGTTTTGCTCTATAAGGACGAGCAACCAAAGGGCATGTTACATCGACTCCCCCGGTAGTTGGGATCTAAACGCGCCTCATGGAGCCAGTCGCTATGTTAGCACGAAGTTATTACAATACAAGGCCCCCTCGATTTTAGGATGACATAATTGAGGAAGCCGAAGAAGAACAGGGACAATAGTTCTTCTTCGGCTTCTGGAAAACAGGACGCCTGTTTGCGGTCAGTCGTCCTTTTAAAGAGCGTCAATATGTAGGCGCTACGTTGCCTCGCGCTGTTTTCGTCGGTTTAGCCGCGTCATAGGAACGCTGAGCCTGAACTCGAGGAGCGGCGGCGTTTTGCGCGTTTTGTCGAGGCAGTTCTCTGGACGCGTTTGCAACGTTGCTCAGGCTCTGCTGAGGACGGGACGCAGGAGTTGATAGGGTCGCGTTTGCCGAGTAAGGAGCGTTAGTAGCAGCCTGAACCGCAGTTTGCGGGGCGCTTTGAGCCGTCGTGTCAGGATTATTCGCAAAGACGTTTGCGACAGACTGTCCCTGACGCGCCGTCCATTCGCGATATTCCTGTTCCGTAAGAGCCTTTCCATTCGCGTTGGCGAACGCGTTGACTCCGTCAAGATTCTGTTCGGCCTCTATAATTGAGCGTTCAGCGGATCGTTCCTCCTTCATTTCGCGCGCCAGATTCATCTGTTTCTGAGCCAACGCGATCTTTTTGACGTTTTCCTCCCCGGAACGCTGAGGGACCACGATGATCACCGGACGAAGGTCGCAAGCCAGACTCATCCGTCTCTTCTTGGGCTTAGCGGCGCCGGAAGAAGGATCGGGGACGTCGACGACGATCGTATAAGCTCGGTACTTGCTGTCGCCGCCGGGTTCATTGACAAGCTCGCCGCCGTATTTTTTCATGATAGCGGCAACTTGAGGATCCAGTTCGGTGTGACCGTCTTTCTGAAGCTTCCCATACTGGTCGAAGCTTCCAACCGTGACAAAGCTACAATCCCGGTCGTGGAATTCCCACGCCTCAACTCCGCTGTTGCGAAGCGCCTCGCAAAGAGCCGCGGCGCGCATGCCAGCGTACTGAAGACGCGAGTTGAGATCGTCGGCCGATTGATCGGACGTTTTCTTCATGACGGTGTCGCCCGAGAACGTCGCGATACGAACCGTGTACATTTTCTTATTGTTGAGCAGACTGTACTTGCTGTCAGAGTTCAGCTTAGCGACAAAGGGATCGACGATTCCCTTATGATTGAAGTATTCGATCGGAAGGAGTGGATTCGGGACGGGAGTCGCGCCGCCGAGCGGACCGTAGCCGGCATATTTTGAATCGTGCTTTGCGCCCTCCTTGAACTGCTGAACGATCTGTTTGCTCAGAGGGTCGTTCTGAAGTGATTTGGGCTGGCATTTGCGAATTCTATCGAGCGTTTTCTGAAGCGCCGGATCCTCTCCAGTTGGGAAACCGCCGACGAGAACCGCGTATTCAACCGCGCGCGCCGTCTGATAATGAAACTTTTTGGTCTTACCCATTTTTTCAGAAAGGGCGTCCATTTCCATTTGGTCAGGATCGAATTTGAAGACGAACGCCTCCATCTTATAAGCGGCGCGAAGCTCATAAACGAGGAGCTTAGCCTTGTAGGCCGCGTTATCGCCGGAGAACTTCTTAACCATGACGAACCAGTTGCCGTCCGATTCGCTCAAAACGTAATCCTTTTTAGGATCTGCGTCGACTTTACCAGTTTTAGACTGAAACAAGGAAGACGTCGCGGCAAGCGAACGACCAGTGATTCCGAAAAGAATCACAGCGCTCAACAGACACGCTAAACTGAAACGCCAATTATTCATTGATCCACCTTAACGAGCAGGTTCGTCCGTTGAGAACGAAGCGTCTATTGTAAAGGTTAATGTCGCTGACGACCTGCCTGTTGCACACTGCGGCTGCAGTCGTTTTTGAGTCAGATTCAGCGACTCCTGCGTCGACTTGCACGCCGACGATTGACAGGTAAAATCGTATCCGACCGCGAACCTTTGTTTGCCGCCTGCATTAGACAACCACGTAGCGTGTCCCGCACGACGGCTCGATAAGCCTCTTTAGTTTTGTATCGGACGCGAGGGGTTTGTGCTTTAGCGAAGATTTAACGATAAAATGTTTTTTTGTTTTCGAGACAAGGAACGTCGATGTCCGGACTTCTTTTTCCTCCGTTAAAAATTGGCAATTTACTTCTTGACGCGCCTCTTATTCAAGCTCCACTGTCCGGATATTCCGACGCGCCAATGCGACGCCTGGCAAGAAAGTTTGGCGCGTCGTTTGCCCTATGTGAGGTCTTTCTTGATCAGTTCGTTCTCTCCGTTTCCAAGAGATCGAAATCACGGCTTTACCTGGACGTCCGTGAATCGGACAAGCCCGCCGGCGCTCAGCTGATGGGCTCGTCCTCTGATGAATTTGTTTCTGCCGCGCTTAAGCTTTTGGAATGCGGGTTTGAACTTATCGATCTGAATTTTGCCTGTCCGGTCAAGAAAGTTGTCGGTAAGAGCCGCGGGGGGTACCTCGTCTCTGATCCGGTACGAGCGATCAACATTGCCAAACGTGTTCGCGAGGCTTTGCCCATGTCGATTCCCGTGACGGTTAAACTTCGTCGCGGATTTGACGATTCGGAAGGAAGTCGCGAGTCGTTTTGGGAATTACTGGACGGTCTTATTGACGTTGGAATCAATGGCGTCGCTGTTCATGGACGCACTGTTGTCCAACGTTATCAGGGAACGGCTGACTGGACCTTCCTTGCCGACGTTAAAGAGTTTGTTTCCGTAAAAAAGGGCCGTCCTGACGTTCCCGTTGTCGGCTGCGGCGATCTGTTTTCCGCTGAAACGGTCATAAAGCGAATGAGGGAATCAGGCGTTGACGGGGTGGCGCTGGCTCGAGGGATTATTGGCAATCCCTGGCTTTTTAAACAGACGCGGGAGGCTATGGAAGGCAGGCCGATTTCTCCGCCGCCCACTCTTGCCGAACAGAAGGAGGTTATCGCGACGCATTTTCGCGACGCTGTTGAGTTATATGGCGAACGTCGTGCAACGACCGTCATGCGGAAATTTGGCGTCGCCTATTCTAAGTTGCATCCCGATTCGGAGAAAGTTAGAATGGCTTTTGTCTTGTGTAAGACGGCTGAACGCTGGTTTGAAATCCTCGACGAGTTTTACTGATTTTACGTTCAGTTTTTTCATTGTCCCCTTTTTCTTTTCGAGATAACGAGAATATCAGTGAGTTACATGTTCAATCTTTGTAAGGGCCTGACGATTGTACTTCTCTTATTAATGTCGGGACCTTTCACCGGAATTGGGTTCTCTTTAGAAAGAGAAGCGTCAACGTCGTTGATTTCCGAGTCCGATGACGATTTGTCGATTCGTGCGCGATTTAACGCATTGGATTTTGGCGTTGTTGCTGACGACGAGTCTGTTGACAATACAGAAGCGCTCCAGAAGGCTCTTGACGCGGCAGGAGAGGCTGGCGGCGCGGTTGTAGAACTTCCAAGCGGACGATTTCGATTCGACGGCGTTTTGCGCGTGCCCGCGGGCGTTACGCTCCGCGGAACGTACCGTGTGCCTCCCACCGTCGTCAATAAAGACGAAAAGCCTACGGGAACAACTTTGCTCTCTTATGCAAATCGAGGCAAGCGGGACGGCGAACCATTTATCAACCTTAAAGGATCAAACAGCGCGATCGTTGGCGTTGTCATCGTCTACCCTGAATGGAAACAGACTGATCTTCCGCCCGTTCCTTATCCCCCGTGCATTGCGTCAACGAACACTTGTAACGTCGCCGTTCTTGATTGTTGTCTTCTCAATCCCTACGAGGGCATTCATTTTGAGCTTGCGCACCGTCATTTGGTTCGTAATGTGACAGGTTATCCGATCTGGCGCGGTCTTTTCGTTGATCAGTGTTATGACATTGGCCATATAGAAAATATCCACTTCTGGCCTTTTGGACTAACCTATAAGGCGGACGACCCATATTGCGAGTGGATTAATCTCAATGGAGTTGCTTTCGAATTTGCGCGTACCGACTGGCACTATGTTTCCAATACATTTTGCTTTGGCTATGGGAGAGGCTACTATTTTAGCGACTGTGGACATGGTGGAACCAACGGGAATTTTCTGGGAATAGGCGCCGATTCATGTCGTCGCGCCGTGATGGTTGATCAGTCTCAAAAACAGGGCTTGCTTATTACGAACGGCGAATTTGTCGGTCGCTGGACGAGCGAGGATTCTGTTTGCCTTGAGATTGGCGAGGAAAACGACGGCGCCGTCATGTTGACGAACTGTTCCTTCTGGGGACCTGTCAAGACGTGCGTACAGGCGAAGCATCGGACGGGACGTCTAACGCTCAATGCCTGTGAATTTGTGAACTGGGACGAGGTTCATTCTTCCAAAGTTAAGGAGAACTCGCCCGCAATCGAGCTCCTCGCAGGTCGCGCGACGATTCAGGGCTGTTCTTTTGAAAAAGGGGGAACCCACCTTAAGATTGGCGAAGGGGTAATCCACGCGACCGCCGTTGGCAATCAAGCGCCTGGCGGCTTCCGCATTGAAGGCGACAAGTCGTCTTTTAAGCTGCAGGTCGCGGCGAATGAACTTGATCCGCTCGAAGTCGAGCCGGAAGGGAAAGAGAATTACCGCGTACGAATCGGCGACGGAGGCGATTCGCATTTTGTGCGATACTGGAACGGACCAGAAAAGGGAACGACGTCGACGTTCCGGTGGTCCAGCGGCGAATCTCGTCTAATTCTGCCGCTTCCGGAAGGTTTGGGGCCCGTTGAAATTCAAATGTCGTTTGACGTTCCGCGCGAAGCGGTCTTTGAGAATCCTAACGAGGTTGTCGACGTTTTAACTGAGCCAAGTTCGGAAAAAGCGGGAGTTTTTCTTGGCGACAAGAAATTGGCTGCCTTGAATTATGGCGTTGGCGACGTTACTTTCACTCTTGAACCGACTCCGGACGATGTGAACGCTGATTCAGAGATTGTCCTTGACGTACGTTGTCTCGGTTGGCGTCCCTGCGAGCTTCGCGAAAACCTAAAGGATTCCCGGCTCCTTGGCGTTCAGCTAAGTTTGGTGAAGGTCAAGTCGATTGGGACGTCGGTTAAGAAAACGTTTGACGCGAACACCGGCCAATGGGTTGATTGACTTTTTATCGTTTTTACAACACGAAACAGGGAGCGCCGTTTTAATGCTCGTCTGGCGCGCCCTGCTTTTTGAACGGCGGATAATCAATGTATCTTTTTCAGATATATCGCCCCTATAAGGCCCAGCGTCAAATTGCTGCTCCAGATGAAAATAGGGGGAAACTCTCCGCGTTTGGCGCCATCATAAAAAATCGTCCAAAGAACGTAATGGGTTATTAACACGATAGGCGAAGTGACGAGTAATCCGGGAAAAGAAAGCTTGGTTTTTTTCGTTTTGACGCCAATCGTTGGATAATAGATTGTCAGTGGAATTATTGCCCAGGCAAAGAAAAAACAGGTCATTCCATTTGCCCAGTTACGAGGTCCTACAAGACGGTATTGATAGTTCCTCCGCTTAAACGACCACTCGCGGCCTTCGCGATCCTGCCATTCTCTTTTGGACGTTTCGTCGATATTACCGCATAAAAAGGCGAAGCTGGACTGGGCAGCCATTTGACGATGATATGCGTTGCGTTCCTCATTTAGTTTAGCGATCGTTTGAGCA
>CACYBR010000487.1 GCA_902772705.1 uncultured Planctomycetota bacterium | reverse complement strand
CAGGCGCGTTCCGTTCTCCTTGAAACGAAATCAGAATCTCCCGCCTTTGCGCTTCGAAAATCTCTTTCACTTCCAGAGTTGTCAAATCTGCCTATTACTGATTTGATTGATTTTTTAAGTTCGCTCGACCTTTCCCCTTCCGGGCAGGTCATCGCTCAGGATCTGGTCAAAGAGATTCGGGTACGTTTGGGTTTTCTGGTAGACGTAGGACTTGGCTATTTGTCGATAGGACGTCCAGCCCCGACTCTTTCCGGCGGTGAAATGCAACGAATCCGGCTTGCCGGCCAGATAGGAGGCGGGCTCGTAGGCGTTCTCTACATTCTTGACGAACCTTCGATCGGATTGCACCCTCGCGACAACGAGCGATTGATCGGGACGCTTCTAAAATTGCGGAATCTTGGCAATTCTGTAGTTGTCGTGGAACACGACGAAGACACGATGCTTGCCGCCGATTATCTTGTGGACTTCGGACCGGGTCCCGGTTCGCACGGCGGTCAGGTGGTCGCTTGCGGTCCCGTTGCGGACATTCTCAAAAAGCAACGTCAGAATAGCGTCACGGCGAAATTTCTGGTTGGCGACGAGACCATTCCCGTTCCGACAGAGCGAAAGGCTCCTGACGGTCGTTGGCTTGTCGTCCACGGCGCCGAACACCACAACCTAAAGAACATCGACGTTAGAATTCCATTAGGAGGATTCGTATGCGTCACGGGCGTAAGCGGCAGCGGTAAGAGTTCGTTCGTCAATGATATTTTACGAGAGACACTCGCTTCAAAGCTTAACCATGCCAATACGACCCCTGGCAAATACCGGTCGATCGACGGGGTAGAACACCTCAAGAAGCTTATTTCGATCGATCAATCGCCGATAGGACGGACGCCGCGATCTAATCCTGCGACGTATATCAAGCTTTTCGACGAGATTCGCAAGCTTTATGCAGAAACGCCCGAGGCGCGCGCCAGAGGGTTTGCGCCCGGTCGTTTCAGCTTTAACCTTGCGGGCGGGCGTTGCGAGGCTTGTGAAGGCAATGGCGCTAAACGATTAGAAATGGATTTTCTTGCCGACGTGTGGGCGACCTGTCCTGTTTGCGGCGGTAGACGTTTCAATCAGGAAACGACCGCAATCAAATATAAAGGGCTTTCAATAGATCAGGTTTTGAATCTGGACGTTGAAACGGCTCTAAAGCATTTTGAAAACATCCCTAAGATTCGAGAGATGTTGCAGACGCTTTATGACGTTGGACTCGGTTATATGAAGCTTGGACAGCCGTCGCCGACCCTTTCTGGCGGCGAAGCTCAGCGTATCAAGCTTGCGAAAGAGCTTGTTAAAAAGAGTTCCGGCAAGACGATCTATCTTTTAGACGAGCCGACGACAGGGCTTCATTTTGCCGATATTCGTATGCTCCTGAAAGTGCTCCGCAGTTTTGCGGACGCCGGTAATACGGTTCTGGTCGTTGAACACAACCTTGACGTCGTTAAGACTGCCGATTGGGTGATTGATCTTGGTCCAGAGGGTGGTGAGAAAGGCGGGCAGATTGTCGCCGAAGGAACGCCTGAGGACGTTGCTAATAATCCAAACTCCTGGACAGGTCGCGCTTTAAAAGAATATCTGGAACGCGATCGTAAAAAGATGGCAGATAAACTCGCCAGAAAGGCGACGAAAGACGCCAGAGACCGTGGAGGCAAGACCGAGATTGACGAAGAAGGACCGATTATTATTCGCGGCGCCTGTGAACACAATCTCCAGAATATTTCTGTAGAGTTGCCGCGCAATAAGATGACGGTATGTTGCGGACCGAGCGGCAGCGGCAAATCCTCCTTTGCGATCGACGTTGTCTATGCCGAAGGGAGACGGCGCTACGTTGAGAGCCTTTCCAGCTATGCTCGGCAGTTTCTTGGGCAGATTCAGAAACCAAAGGTCGAACAGACCGTCGGCGTCTCTCCCTCCATTGCGATTGAGCAGAAGACGACGAGCCGTTCCCCTCGCTCAACCGTCGGAACGGTTACGGAAATCCTTGATTACTTGAGAGTCGTCTTTGCTCGGCTCGGAACCCCGTATTGTCCTGACTGCAACGTTCCCATTGGAACGCAGTCGACAGACGAGATTGTCACGCGCGTCCTTCACATTGGCAAAGACGCAGACGCGCGTATTCTGATCGCTGCGCCAATTGCTCTTGAGGCCGGTGAAAACTTTGACAAACTTTGGGAACGACTTCGCGCTCAGGGGTTTGCCAGAGTTCGTGCGAACGGAGGAACTTATTCTCTCGACGATCCGCCCGCGCTGGATCGTAAAACGCTTAACAAGGTTGAGGTTGTTGTCGATCGTTTGGCGCTGCGCCGATATTCCGGGAAACAACCGGATAAGGCTGTTCGAAGCCGCGTTTCTTCAAGCGTCGAAACTGCTCTCGAATGGGGAAAAGGCGTTATGAACGTCGTTATCTGCGACGAGCGCCTTCCTGAGCCCGAATGGCAGGTTCGAACAATGAGTCAGAAGCTATCCTGTGAGAAATGCGGACGAGCTTTTGAGACGCTCACGCCACGACATTTTTCCTTCAATAGTCCGCTGGGGTGGTGTCCGCATTGCGAGGGATTGGGGGTTCAGACGGGTTCTAACCCTCATCAGTATGTTCAGGATTCCAAACTAACTCTTGCCGAGGGCGTCATACCCCTGTGGTCAGATTTTTCCAATCCGATGACGACAGCGACATTACGCGCGTTTTCTCGCGCTACCGGGACGCCTCTTGACGTTCCTTTTGAACGGCTGGACGCGCGCTTTCGTCGAATGATCTTCAGCGGGACGGGCGATCGTTGGTATGACGTTGTCGAGCGGGACATACAGATTGCCAAAGACGCCAAGACGGCGCGTGAACGCGCCTTTCGTTCAACCGATCCTATTGGCGCGTCTGATTCGGGGTCTGAGCTGGCGTATCAGTTCCAATTCAAGGGGCTATATCCAGCGACGGAAGAAGCGGGAAGGTTAGCTCCCTATTATCGAAGTCGTCTGGAATTTCAGTTGGAGGAAAGCGAATGTACCGCGTGCCTGGGAAGTCGCTTGAGAGACGACGTTTCTGCGGTAAGATTCCACTCAATGACGATCGACCAGATTTGCCGCGTCCCCTTGGGAGAATTGGTTCATATTTTCGAACGTCTGGAACTGACGTCCCTTGAGAAAGAGATTGCCGGCGACCTGATCGACGAAATTATTGCCCGGACGAAATTTTTGGTTGACGTCGGACTCGAATATCTGACGTTGTCGCGTCCGACTCCCTCGCTTTCGGGCGGCGAATCGCAACGAATACGACTTGCCGCGCAGATCGGCAGCGGTCTTGTTGGCGTTCTATATGTCCTTGACGAACCTACGATTGGTCTTCATACGCGTGATAACCGTCGTTTGATCGCCGCTCTCAAAAAGTTACGGGATCTGGGCAACACGCTGTTGGTCGTTGAACACGATCAGGAGGTCATTGAAAGCGCTGACAACATCGTCGACTTTGGTCCTCGCGCAGGTTCTCAGGGCGGGCTGGTCGTTGCGTCTGGAACGCCTGAGGCTGTTAAGAAGAACGAACGGTCGACGACGGGACCTTATCTTTCAGGAAAGAAATCGATTCCCATTCCAGTTAATCGGCGTATTATACCTTGAACGAAGTCTTTAAAATAATATAATCAAACCTTTAAACGCATCTGCGCTTTCTGGCTGTTAGAAAGCGCGGATGCAGGACGTCGTCTCTCCCAACGTAATGTGGGACGGTTTGCTTTTGGCGAGTAACAGACAGGTAGTTTTCATGAAAAAGAGCGTTAAGAATTTTGATTCGGTTGCTCCTGATTCTGACTTGTCTGAAAGCGAAAAGAAGGACAAAAGCCCGAAAAAAACGACGACGCGCCGGTTAAAGACTTCCTCCGACAAAACGTCGACGGCGCCCAAAAACGCCCGGCGTAAAAAAAACGTTTCTGCGACGGCGTCCGGGGACCAGGCAGAGAGCGCCGAACTTGTTGAAGGAGCTTCTGATTCCGTTAGCAAGTCGCGTAAAACGGCTTCTGGCGTTTCGTCCGTAAGACTGAAGGGGACCGTCAAGAAGGATTCTGTTCAGCGGAATTCCTCCCCAAAACGACCGGGAAAGCTCAAGCGGAACGTTTTGGAGGAGAGTAGCGGACGCTTTGAGCTTGATTCGTCCGAAACGTCCCTTTCTGAAGAGAACGCGTTTGACGCCTCCTCGTTTGATATGGCTGAGATTCGTGCCAGAATTGAGGGAACGCCCCTTTCTGATCGGGAACTGGCCCGACGCGAGTCGAACGAAAAGATGAAGGCCCGCTATCAGACGCGCGGAGTTGAGAGCGTTTATTCCGGTCCTCTCCCGAAATGGGAGCCGGGATGGCTTGTTGTTCAGGGAGCGCGCCAACACAATCTCAAATCGATCGACGTTCCTTTTCCTCTTTCCGCTTTTTCCGTAGTTACGGGCGTAAGCGGCAGCGGCAAAAGCTCGCTGGTTGAGGACGTTCTTTTTACGACGCTGACCCGTTTGCTGAATCACTCAATGATTCCCAACAAGAGTTGCGACGGAATCTGGGGCGCCGAGCAGATTCGAAACGTCGTTCACGTCGATCAGTCGCCCATTGGTCAGACTCCGACGTCTAATCCTGCGACATACACAGGGCTCTTTGATTTGATCCGTTCTCTCTACGCGCAGTTGCCCGAGGCGAAAGTTCGCGGGTATTCTCCGCGTCAGTTCAGCTTTAACGTTCCGGGCGGTCGTTGTGAGAAATGTGAAGGATCAGGATTTATTAAGGTCGAGATGCATTTTCTCGCCGACGTTTGGATTGTCTGCGACGCTTGCGGCGGAAAGCGTTACGACGCGGAAACTCTTCAGGTCAAGTATCACGGAAAATCTATTTCTGACACGTTGGAAACTACCTGCGGCGACGCTTTGCGTCTTTTTAGTCAGTCCCCTGCGATTAAGCGAATCCTTCGGACTCTTTGCGACGTAGGATTGGATTATCTACCGCTGGGACAGTCTGCGACGACGCTTTCCGGAGGCGAGGCGCAACGCGTCAAGCTTGCCGCGGAGCTTTCGCGCATTGACTCTGGTCACACGCTTTACGTTCTCGACGAACCCACGACGGGACTTCATTTCGAGGACGTCAGCAGGCTGCTTGACGTTTTGCATCGTCTTGTCGATCTTGGCAATACGGTAGTGGTTGTTGAGCATAACCTTGACGTCGTTAAAAACGCCGACTGGATTCTTGATATAGGTCCAGAACCGGGACTTGAAGGGGGGAATCTCGTTTTTGCTGGAACGCCGGAACAGCTTTTGGAGTATGTTGTCAGGCGCAATTCCTCTCCGCAACTTCAAAAGCGCATGGCTCGAAGTTATACGGGCGAAGCGTTGTTTCCCGTCTTTGAGCGAGGCGTTTTCTACGAACGCCCGACTCTTGACGTAAAGCAGTATTGGGATTCCGTGAAAGAAGCGACGGAGGAGTCCCAGGCGCTGGTTGTTTCGTCCGATTCTGAATTCACTCTTTCTCCCTGGGAAATTGACGGACGCAGGTGGCATACCGAACTTCGAACAGCGAGAAACGGCGCGCAATGCCATTGGGATTCCCGTATTCTCTCGTCCATAGTCGATCGTTTAACGGAATCTTCTTCTTCCTTGAGCGTTAATTGGGGCAGCCGTTCTCTTGTTGAGGTCGGCGCGTCCGGTCGAAACGGCGCGTGGTTTATTCGTGCCGTCACCAACGACGAATGGCTATTGAAATTGCGTTTTCGTACGGCGAAAAACTCTTTCAATCGTGATCTATTGGCACGGAAGCTGGCTCTTAAGCCTCTTAACGACATGGACGAGATACCTCTTTATGGCACGCAGCCCAGAGTTCGAGTCGAGACGGTCGGCGCCTGGCAGGAAATTGAGCTTCGAGTTTTCTCTTTCGACGAGATCGATCAACCTGAATTCTGGAATTTTCTTGATCTGGCTTCGGAGCGTTTTAATCGACAGATTGCAGAGTCAAAGGAGAATGAGCCTGATCTTACTCCATGGAAAACCAAAGGACGCGAGTGGCATTTGTCCTTGTCGGGGTTTTATGGCGCCAGTTCAACTCCAAAATGGTCTTTCGGTCTGCTGGAAGGTATTCTTGACGTCGTGCAAAACACGGATCCTTTTGGAACTGTCGATTGGCGTCAGAAGATCAACGTTCGATTCATTATTGCAAACTCTGACGTCTGTTGGGCTCAGGTTTTTACCAAAAACGTTGATTTTATCTGCGTGCAAGTTAACGTAAAAAAGAATTCAATTCCAACGCGTCTCGTTTTACAACTTGGCTTTGAACCGCAAATTGATTCTGAAAATCCAAAGTATGACGTCGTCTACTTGCGGTTTCGAACGCAAGACGATTTCAATGAGGAACGCTTGCGGGACTTCATGGCAAAAGCCCTGAAGGTAAGAGCGAGCTAAAGGACAAACGTGAGAGCCGCGTCTGCCCAAAGATTCCCCATACGATTTGATGAAAAAGAAAAAACCCGTTGCGAAACCGCAACGGGTTTTTAGTCGGGGCAACTGGATTCGAACCAGCGACCTTTTGACCCCCAGTCAAACGCGCT
>CACYBR010000486.1 GCA_902772705.1 uncultured Planctomycetota bacterium | reverse complement strand
CAGTTGAACGGCGAGGTTAAGACCCGTTTGGCCGCCGATGCCGGGAACGATTGCGTCAGGACGTTCATAACGGCAGATTCGCGCCAGATACTCTAATGTAAGAGGCTCCATGTAAACCTTGTCCGCGACGGTCGTGTCGGTCATAATCGTCGCAGGATTGGAATTCGCGAGTATGACTTCGTACCCCTCTTCTTTGAGCGCCAGACATGCCTGCGTCCCGGCATAGTCAAACTCCGCCGCTTGTCCTACGACGATGGGACCTGAACCGATGACAAGTGTCTTTTTGATATCCGTTCTCTTAGGCATCACTTCGCCTCCGACATATACCGAGTAAACTTTTCAAACAAGTAAAGGCTATCCTGAGGACCAGGGGCGCTCTCGGGATGATACTGGACGCTGAAAACTTTATCTTCAAGACATTCTACGCCCTCAACGGTATTGTCGAGCAAATTGATATGGGTAACTTTCAGATTGGTATTATCTACGCTTCCAGCGTCCACAGCATAACTATGATTCTGAGAGGTTATGTCAATCCTTCCAGTCTCAAGGGTCCGAACGGGATGGTTGCCGCCGCGGTGTCCGAACTTTAACTTGTACGTTTGCGCGCCATAGGCCAACGAAATAATCTGATGACCAAGGCAGATTCCAAACATAGGAAATTTTCCACGAAGTCTGCGAACGGTCTCAACAACTTCGGGAACGTCTTCCGGATCTCCCGGACCGTTGGAGATTAAAACGCCGTCGGGCTTCATAAACTCAATCTCTTCCGCCGCCGTATTGTATGGAACAATCACGACGTTACACGCAAATCGTTTCAAGGAACGCACAATATTTAACTTCATACCGCAGTCAATCGCGACAACGTTAAACAGCGGATCGGCAGTTCGAGAATAGCGACGCTTTTTGCAACTGACCCTCGACACGGCGTCGTGGCGCGGCGGCGTTTGGCAAATGGCTTCGAGAGCTTCTTTCCTGGAGGTTTCGATCGAGGTTATGAGCGCCCGGCGTGAACCGAAATCACGAATACTGCGCGTAAGCTTTCGAGTATCGACGCCAGAAAGCGCCGGCACGTCAAAATCTTCAAGAAGTTCGTTAAGAGTTTTTACCGAACGAAAATTTGAGGGCGCGTCGTTGTAATCGCAGACAACCATACCGCCAAGACTCGGATTCATACATTCATAATCGTCTTCTGTTACGCCATAATTGCCAATCAAGGGGAACGTCATAACGACGGTCTGATCCGTATATGAAGGGTCAGAAACAATCTCCTGATAACCAACGGGAGACGTGTTGAAAACCAGTTCGCAGACACGATCCACATTACTTCCAAAGCCAAAACCATAGTACTCGCTTCCATCTTCCAAAACCAGTTTTCGATCGAACTTTTTCATATTCCTTCATATTCCATTTTCAGCAGTTCGGCGAATAATTACCAAAGAACCTCGTTAAAAATCAAGTTCTTTATACAGAGTCCGGTCAAAAAAGAACGGACGTCCCGGACTTCGAACGCGGCTGTTTTTCCATCTTCTCTTGAAAGTCAAATCAGGAACTTGTTCTAAATCACCCACTAATCGTCTGAAGCAACAACTTATCCTTTTCTGGTCGCAATAATACTTTCGGCGATTGTTCGGCGTGTAACACATCGATCCATCGCCTGTTTTTCGATATATCGATGCGCCTCAGCTTCCGTCATCTTCAACTGCTCTATCAGAAGCATCTTCGCACGATTCACTATACGAATCTCTTGCATTTTATCTTCGACAGACAACATCTTTTGTTCCATTGTTCGGAGACGTTCCCGAACGCTGCAAAGGATCCCAAGCGATTGCAGAATCAACTGCCCTGACGACGGTTTCGTCAAAGTGAGAACTCCGCGAGGAATTGCCTTGGCGTTGACTTCAGGAAAGAATTCAGCGCGAACAAAAATCAACGCGCACATTCCACCTTCCGAACAGACGTCGAACGCTAGTTCCGTCCCAAACTCGTCTGGCAAAGGCGTGTTGACAATCACAACGTCAAAAAAACGTTCAAGAAGCCTGCGTTTAGCTTCGGCTACGCTGCCAACGCAAACAACAGGCGAGTAGGAAGATTCAGGCAGGATAGACAATAACGAGCGAGAGAACTGCTCCGAAACCGAAGCGACGAGGATTCCGTACTGACGTCCCATAGAATTACCTATAGGACGACGGCGCGAGGTTTCTTCTGCAATTCCTCGGGAATCATGAGACCTTGAAACTGGAAAAACTGGGTGCGTTCCGGGTTGGTCTGTTTCCATTTCGCAACTTCCTCAAACACGTCCAGAGTTAAAATTCGTTAATTCCTAACGAGT
>CACYBR010000485.1 GCA_902772705.1 uncultured Planctomycetota bacterium | reverse complement strand
TTCACCTCCGACGAACTCATCGCGCACTGGGAAAGCCTCGTCGACAAGTACCCGATCTACTCGATCGAAGACGGTCTTGACGAAGAAGACTGGGAAGGCTGGCAGCGCATGACCGCCAAGCTCGGTCACAAGGTTCAGCTCGTTGGCGACGACCTCTTCGTTACCAACACCGAGCGCCTTAAGAAGGGCATTGAGATGGGCGCGGGCAACTCCATCCTTATCAAACTGAACCAGATCGGTTCTTTGTCCGAAACGCTCAACGCGATCAAGATGGCGCACAAGGCCGGCTTCACCGCGATCGTTTCGCACCGCTCCGGCGAAACGGAAGACACGACGATCGCCGATTTGTCAGTCGCGCTCAACGCTCGTCAGATCAAGACCGGCGCGCCGTCTCGTTCCGAGCGCGTCGCCAAGTACAATCAGCTCCTCCGCATTGAAGAAGCTCTTGGCGAAAACGCCGTCTACCCGGGCAAGGCCGCTTTCAACTTCAAGAAGTGATAAGCGAACGTCCCGAGCCCTGACGCTCCGTCAGTTATGATTAGAAAAACGCCCCTCAGAAGTATTCCGGGAGGCGTTTTTTTTATTGAACGATTCCTCCTGGAACGGTCTCCCTTTTCCAACGTTCGATCATCAGGGATAATGTACGTTCAACGACCTTGAAAAACTAGTTTCGGAGTTTTTATGACCAGGCGTGAGGTATTCGCAATTGCGGCGACGTTGGGACTTCAGTTTTTGGGATCCTGTTCAAAGCCGGAGTACGAGAGTCGCGGCGAATTTTATGGCGTTTTGCATTCAGAGACGGTCCAGCCGCAAGAATCAGAAACAATGTTAAAAGAAATGATCTACGTTCGCATAGGCGATCAAACGCTTACAGTCCAGCTTGCAGACAACACGTCCGCCGAGGCGTTCAAGGAACTGCTCGAACAAGGGGACGTTGCGTGTGAAATGAGCGATTACGGAGGGTTTGAGAAGGTCGGAGCGCTAGGAACGACGCTCCCGAGCAACGACGAGCGCATTACGACGGAGCCGGGCGACCTCATTCTCTATTCTGGCGACCAGATTACGATCTATTACGGAACGAACACATGGCGCCTCACGCGTCTGGGGAAGATTCAGGGGCGCTCGTCGTCTGAACTGAAGACAATACTCGGACGAGGCGACGTCACGGTTGTTTTCTCGACGAACGAACGGGAAGGAGGCGCGAAGTGACTCAGTGCAAGCTGTATTTTGCGTCTGATTACATGGAAGGCGCGCATCCTAATATTCTTAGACGACTGGTCGAGACGAACCTTGAGCATACGACCGGTTACGGCTGCGACGAGTTCACTCTCTCGGCGAAGGAGCGAGTCAGAAAGGCGTGCGCATGTCCAGACGCGGCGGTCCATTTCCTTGTCGGCGGCACGCAGACGAACGCGACGACGATCGCCGCGATCCTGCGCAGCTATCAAGGGGTCGTTTCGGTCGACTCCGGACACGTGACGGCGCACGAGGCGGGCGCGATTGAATACTGCGGTCACAAGGTTCTTACGCTTCCGGGCAAGACGGGTAAGCTTGCCGCCGATCAGATAGGCGCGTATCTTGAGGCGTTCCATGCGGACGGTAAGCGCGAGCACTCGGTCATGCCGGGAATCGTTTACCTTTCCCAGCCGACAGAGTACGGAACGCTCTATTCGCTCGCGGAGTTGACGGCGATCTCCGAGACGTGTCGCAGGTTTCGTATCCCGCTTTATGTCGACGGCGCGCGATTGGCGTATGCGCTTGCGTCGCCAGAGAACGACGCGTCGCTTGCCGATCTTGCGCGGCTGTGCGACGCGTTCTATATCGGCGGAACGAAGTGCGGCGCGTTTTGCGGCGAGGCGGTCGTCGTTCCCGACCCTGAGTTCATTGCGCATTTCTTTACGATTATCAAGCAGCATGGCGCGCTCATGGCGAAAGGTCGCTTTCTGGGGCTCCAGTTTGACGAGCTTTTTAAGGACGATCTTTATATGCATATCGGCGAGAGCGCGGTGCGATACGCCGGGCTGATTCAGTCGGAACTCCAAAAGATCGGACGGCGTTTTCTTTTCCATTCGCCGACGAATCAGACGTTTTTGATTGTCGACGATTCTGAACTCGCGCCGCTGGCGGAAAATGTCGAGTTTGGCTTTTGGGAGAAGTACGACGAGACGCGTTCGGTTATCCGTTTCGCGACCAGTTGGGCGACGACGCTTCAGGACGTGGAAGCGTTGATCGCGTTAATGAAGGAGTAACGCGAGTTATAATCTTTAGACAGTCGATATCGTCGAACGCGTCGTCGATCTGAAACGAAACTGACGCGCTCGACGCGCTTCAGACAAGTTTTTGAAAACGAAACCCGACAGACGAGCGGAGGTTTGACCAATGTTAAACGAAATTTTCTGGCCTTACGACTACCTTCCCGGAACGACGGATAATTTCTCATCCAACGAGATCATTGTCAAGGGGATTACCGCCGGCGACGTTTTTGAGAACCTCGTCGACACGTCAAAATGGTCGACCTTCTACGAGGGCGCGCCCGACGTCGTCTTCCACAATGGCGCGGGGCCGGTTCTTTTTCTGGGCGCAAGATTCTCCTACAAGACGCTTGAGCTCCCGATGGAAGCGGAAGTCGTTGAATTTGAACCGCCAGAGAAGGATCGACCCGGTCGTCTTTCATGGCATGGCTGGGCCTCCGGCGACGCGGAACAACGACTCGACGTGTTGCACGCGTGGCTGTTCGAAAACATGGTCGCAGGCCGCGTGCGGATCCTTACGCAGGAATCCCAGAAGGGCGCGCCGGCGAAGGATCTCTTCAACGCCAGTCCGGATATGATGAATCAGACGCGTCAGGAATGGGTTAAGGGACTTGCGCGGGTCGTCGTCGCGTCCAAATCCCGACGAGCGAACAAGTCCAATTCAAAATGACGGGACGCTGGAATGAGACGCGTTTCCGAACCGACGCAGACGTCGTGTGAAAGGGAAAGAATGAGGCGAAAAGATCGGGAGGTCGCAGATCGGAAAGAGGTTGAGGCAATCCTGAGACGCGCTAAGGTCCTGCGACTTGCGCTCTTTGACGAGGACTATCCGTATATAACGCCGCTTCACTATGGATTCCTTTTTGACGAAGGCAATCTGGTTTTCTATATGCACGGCGCGCTTCAGGGTCGGAAACTCGAACTCATTCGTCGAAATCCCAACGTTTGCGTCGAGCTTGATTGCGACGTCGAGCCGATCTCCGGGGGCGACGTTGCGTGCCGATACGGGTCGCAGTACGCGTCGATTGTCGCGCGCGGCAGGGCGGCGGTCGTGGAAGCCCCAGAAGAAAAGCGCAAAGGGTTGAAGCTTCTAATGGCGAACCAGACGGGGCGGGATTTTGAGTTTGGCGCGAAAGAATTGTCCATGGTCGCGGTGATTCGAGTCGCCGTAGAACGCTGGACGGCAAAGGCCAGGCGAGCGTGAGAGAACGACGTTAACGATAGAAAGAACGCAAAATGCAGATCAGAAGAGCAGAAGAAAAGGACGTTGAGCGGATTCTCGAACTCCTGTCTCAGGTTTTGGAGTTACACGCAAGGATACGTCCCGACATTTTTATTCCCGGAACGACCAAATATACGCGCGCCGAGCTTGTTGAAATCTTTCAGGACAATCGCCGCCCAGTGTACGTTGCCGTCGACGAGGCGGATTTCGTCGTCGGTTACGCCTTTTGCGTTTTCAGATCGCAGCCGTTTTCCAACAATATGATCCCGTTTGAATCGCTCTTTATCGACGATTTGTGCGTCGACGAGAAGCTGCGCGGTCGTCATGTCGGTCGCGCTCTTGTCGAACACGTTCAGCGCGAGGCAGAGAAGGCCGGATGTTACGAGACGACCCTCAACGTTTGGGAGGGGAACGACGCGGCGCGTGGATTCTACGAAAAATTAGGCTTCAAACCGAAAGAAACGCAGATGGAGTTTATTCTTAAGTGACTTCAGCGGCTGAATATTCGTTCGAACAATGCGGAGCAGACGAGGTTGCCGACGCTTTTCAGGTTTATGTGCGCAGGATCGACTGGATGAACCTGAAAGGATTGCGGCATTGGAATTATTTCCACTACCTCGAAATCTTTCCGATTTCGTATTTTGAAGAGCGTCAGAGGAACGGCGA
>CACYBR010000484.1 GCA_902772705.1 uncultured Planctomycetota bacterium | reverse complement strand
TCGATTATAGTCCCGCGTAATCCAGAAAGAGGAATTGTCTCTCGTCGGGATCGTCGACAAAAACCTTGCCGCTTCGCTCGCCCTGATAAATCAGCTCGCCGTTGCGATAGACCAGAAGCGACGTGAGCGGGAGCGTCTTCCACGCGAAATTGTCCAGCGGGACCGTCGCGAAAACGAAGCCTCCCTGAACTTCCTTGCAGTACAGCGAGTCGGGCATGTTGATATGAACGTAAAGGAATTCGCCGTCGTAAAAGATTAGATTCAGCTTGTTCCCTTCCGCAAGCTCCGCAACCAGAAGTCCGACAATTTCAAAACGTTCCTCTGGACAGGGATATCGGCCCTCGCGCTCAATAAACTCGTCGATCTTCGCGACAATATGGCACAGAACGCGTTCGCTGTCCGTGCCGCCCTTCTGGACGTGAATGTAACGGTTCAGCGACAACCCGTTGAAGATCGTGCCGTTATGGATGAGCGTGTAGTTGCGTCCCGTCGAATCCTTCCGCGTAAAGGGATGGCAGTTCTCGTATTCGAGGCTGCCGACCGTCGCATAGCGGATATGCGCCAAAAGAACGTCTTCCGCAATCGGCGCGCGAAGACGATTCCTGAGGTATCGGCTCGTCACGGAGTTTTCCGGCTCCTTTTCTATGTGAACGACGCCGCCGCCAAAGGTCGCGAAGCCCCACCCGTTGGGATGCTCGTAGCCGCGAGCAAAAAATCTCTTAAGGTAATCGTTCGCCGGCGTTTTCTGTTTGGTACAAATCGCGAAAAGTTCACACACAGTAGGCCTCCTGTAGCTCCCGCGCCAGGGCGAGTCCCTTTTCTAAATACCCTTCGTGGAAACGCCGATAGATCTCATGGGGATACCGGTTTTCCGCACGGAGGAATTTGCTTTCCTCAAAATTAAGGACCTCCTGAATCTCTTCCGACTCCTCGCTGTAAAACTTCTTCATCTGGCCGATGATTATCCTGCCCGCGTCCGCGATCGTGTACGCGGCGCCGTTCGGGAAAAGAAGCCTGACGAGCTCGACGTCATATCGCGCGGCGTTTTTGAAGTTTTGAACCGCGCGCACCTGAGATTTCGCGTCGAAGCGCTGCCGCGGAGTCGACGCCAGAAAAACGAGAAAAAGCTGCGCAAAGAGCGCGTCCCGCGCGTCTATTCCCTCGCGCGTCAACGGGTTGAGATCAAACATTCGCAGTTCAATATGCTCCACGCCGTCAACGCTAAGCTGACGCAGGTCGTTGAGCCCTCGCGGTTTGAGACGAACGGGATAATACAGCTCTGTCGGCGCGGCAAGGAGCCCCATGTCGACGTACCGCTGGATGCTGGCGGCGTACGAACGAATGTTCGTATAGTCCAAAATCGGCGCAAAATGGTTCCAGTATCCCATCTCGCTGCAACGAACGGAGCCCATTCCGAAGAACGCGTCTTGTCCGCGGAGCCCCTGCCGAACAAAAGATCCGTCCAGTATTGGACTCGCCGCCGTAACCGCAGTGAGAATCCAGCCGTATTCCGCCGCCTTTTCCGCAAGCCCGAGATAAACTTGATTCTTGTATTCCTGAAAGTCGTCCATTCCGCTGAGTTTGAAATCTTCTTCAAGCAGCTCGTCGGCAAAGGAAAAGTTATAGTGAATCCCGCAAAACGCCATCTTGTAGCGTCCGTAGCTGTTCGCAAGATAGTGTCGGTACGCGGTTTTCGACGAACGATCGCCCTCAAAAACCGCTATGGGGATATCCTCCTCGTTTTCGATGTACGGAGGATTGGAAAATGGCCAAAGGTATTCTCGCTCGGGCAGCTTCGCAAGGGTGCGTTCAACGCGCCCGGTTATCTCGCCAACGGACGCGACCGCCTCGCGCGCCGTCGAAAATACGCTCGTATTGATCTCCGTCTGATTCTCGCAGAAATCGCGCGTTATGCGCGGGTCCATCGGATCAAACGGATGCGGAGTCTGCGCCATACGCCCATCGGTCGTCACGCGCAAACTTTCCTTCTCAAGCCCAATATTCCCCTTAAGGAGCAGTTCTTTAACTCCGGCGTTTTCTACATGAAACATTAACGCCCCCCGTTATTCTCTGTCAACGCGATCACGACGGCTCGTTCTGACGCGGTATTTCCCCTCGCGACGAATAAGCGACGTTGTTCCGAAACCTGCGCTGCTCGTTTATACCCTGTTCTTAATAACGCTGGCGTCGACAATCGCTTCGCGCAGTCTTTTGAGTCCGAGCGCAAGGTAAGCGCGCGAACACGCCAGATTGATTCGTTGAAATCCACGCCCAGACTCGCCGAACATCCTCCCGCCGTCGAGCCAAAGCTTCGCGTCTTCTACAACGAGGCGTTCAAGCTCTTCGTCCGACCATCCGGAGTCGCGAAGACTGACCCACAGGAGGTACGTCCCTTCGTTGCGCGCCGTCGACGCGTACGGTATTTCGCTGTTCACGTAATTCACGGCGTAATCAAGATTCTCTTTTATATATTGAAGCGCCGCTTCGTACCATTCGCCGCCATGCTCGTACGCCGCGCGGGTCGCCGCGAGCCCTACCGTATTGAGCTGGCTGAAACCGCTCGCCGCGACCTCATGACAAAACGCGTCGCGAAATCGTGGATTCGAGATGAAGATGTTTGACGTTTGAAGGCCCGCTATATTAAAGGTCTTGCTCGCCGACGTGCACGTGATCGTATTCGCGGCCAGTTCTGACGATATCGTCTCCATGACCGTATGTTTCCCCGAGAAAACGAAATCCTCATGGATCTCGTCGCTCGCGACGACTACCCCGTGGGAGAGACACACGTCGCCAAGCCGCGTGAGTTCCTCTCTCGTCCAAACGCGACCCACTGGATTGTGCGGACTGCAGAGAAGAAAAAGCTTGACGTTGTTGTCGACGATCTTCCGTTCAAAGTCGTCAAAATCAATATGATATACGCCGTTCTCGTCGCGCGCAAGGTCGCTGCTGACGAGCCTGCGCCCATTGTCGAGAACGACTTCCGAGAAGGGATAATACACGGGCTGCTGGATCAGAACGGCGTCGCCCGGTCGCGTAAAAGCGCGAACACAGTGCGCAAGCGCGAAGACGACTCCCGGCGTTTTGACGAGCGTTTCCTCGCGCGGTTCAAACCCGTGTCGCGCCTTCATCCAGTTGAAAACAGCCTCAAAGTAACGCTCCGTCGGTTCGGTATAGCCGTAGATTCCACGCTCGACGGTCTCACGAATCGCGTCCTGAATATAGGACGAGATTTTGAAATCCATATCCGCGACCCAGAAAGAGAGCAGTCCCTCGGGCTTACCGCGCCGCTTCGCGTGGTCGAACTTGAGACAATCGGTTCCACGACGGTCGACCATCGCGTCAAAGTTGAGATTCAGTTCCGGCATGACAGACGCTCCCTTGTCAATTATCGTCGGCGGCGTTCAGCCGTTAATCGCGCGATCCAAATCGGCGATAAGATCGCTCGCCGATTCGATTCCAACGGAAAGACGCAGAATTCGATCGTTCAGCCCTGACGCTTTGAGAAGCTCTTCCGGCACGGACGCGTGCGTCTGCGCGACCGGATAGGTCAGGAGCGTTTCCGTCCCGCCAAGACTCTCGGCAAAGAAGATCGTCTTAACGCGCGTCAGCGCGGCGATCGCGCGTTCTTTCGAGTCGAGTTCAAAGGAAACCATCGAACCAAAGCCGCGAGCCTGTTTCTTCATAATCGCGTAACCGTCGCTCTCCGGATCGCCGGGATACCTCACGTCCACAACGTTCCGTTGTTTACGAAGCCATTCGACGATCTTTAAAGCGTTCTCCTGCGCCCGCTCCATGCGTATCGCGAGCGTCTTGATCCCTCGCAGGACAAGCCAGCTGTCAAAGGGCGCCAGCGCCGCGCCGGTCGTCGTACTCAGAAAACGAAGTCGTTCGACAAGCTCAGGATCGTTCGCAACCAGAAAGCCCGCTATCGCGTCATGATGTCCCGCCAGAAACTTGGTGCCGCTGTGGATCACGACGTCCGCGCCAAGCGTCAGCGGATTCTGAAAATAAGGAGAAAGATACGTGTTGTCGACAATGCACGTCGCGCCGTGACGATGCGCGATCTCGGCAAGCTTCGCAATATCGGAGACGCGCGCCATTGGATTGGTCGGCGTTTCGAAGTAAATCGCCTTCGTCTTCTCCGTCAGGAGCGACTCGACGTCGTCTCTCGTAAAGTCCGCGTGAATAAACTCGAGCCCGCGTCGTTTGGCAATCTCGTCGAAGAAACGAACCACCCCTCCGTAGAGATCGCAATCGACAACGATCTGATCGCCCGCGTTGAAAAGCTCAAACAGGAGAGAAATCGCCGCCATTCCGCTTGAAAATGCAAGCGCTCCCGCCCCCTCTTCCAGCTGCGCGACGATCTTTTCAAGCCGCGTGCGCGTCGGATTAGACTCGCGAGAGTAGTTAAAGCCCGAACTCAGACTAATATGATCCTGGCCCGGCGTATAATCGTCCTTAACGCCCGGATGAACAAACGCGGCCGTCTGAAAAATAGGAAAACTGACGGAGCCAAACGTCGTGTTTAAATCTTCGCGTTCCTGCTCTTCCGCCAAATGCAAACATTTCGTCTCGATATCCTTAGTCATGCCTCCTGACTTCATACTGCTACTCAGGATAGTTTGGGTAAAACTTGCTCCACGACGCGTTCAAAGCGCGCCGTCATTCTACCACGAATTCCTACCGTATCAATAGGCTTTATACAAAAAAATTGCAATCCGCGTCGTTTCGTCGTCGACGTCGTGAAATATGCGCTCCTTCCAACGTTCGTCGTTTCGTTCCAACGCCAGAAGCGCGCAGGCGTCCACGCCGCGTTACGAAAGAGCCTTCGTCAGCGCGTCGCGCATTTTTTCGAGGCCACGACGGAGATAATCGCGCGAGCACGCAAGATTCATACGCTGAAATCCGCGGCCCGCCGGTCCGAAAACGTTGCCGCTGTTGAGCCATACGCCCGCGTCCTCGCGCAGAACCCTGTCGATCTTATCGTCGTCCCAACCCGTTGCGCGGAAGTCGACCCAGAGGAGATACGTCCCTTCGCTTTTGACTGTCGAAACGCAAGGGATCTCCGTGTTGATAAAATCGACCGCAAGCTCAAAATTGCCTTCGACGTACTTGAGCATCGCCTCATACCACTCGCCGCCGTTCGTATAAACCGCGCGCGCCACCGCCTGGCCTGCCTGATTCAGCCCGTCGACGCCGCAAGCTTCGACCTCATCGCGAAAGACGTCGCGAAGCTTCTTATTCCTGATGAAGATATTCGACGTCTGGAGTCCTGCGAGATTGAACGTCTTGCTCGGCGCCGTGCAGGTGACGCAGTTTTCCGCAAATTCCGGCTTGATCGTCTCAAAGACGGTATGAACCCCTTTGAAAACGAAATCATGATGAATCTCGTCTGACACGACCAAAACGCCATGTCGAACGCAAATTTCGCCAAGTCGTGTAAGTTCGTCCCGGGTCCAGACGCGCCCGACTGGATTATGAGGACTGCAAAGGATGAAAAGCTTAACGTTCTTTTCGACGACTTTGCGTTCGAAATCCTCGAAATCAATGTGATAAACGCCCTGCTCGTCCTGTCTTAAATCGCTGCTGACAAGCTCTCTGCGGTTGTTGCGTACGACCGCCGCGAAGGGAGGATAGACCGGCTGCTGAACGACGACGGCCTCTCCTATCTTCGTGAACGCGCGTACGCATTGAGCCAGCGCAAAAACGACCCCGGGAGTCTTCACGAGCGATTCTGGCGCGACCTCGTAATGATGGCGTTCTGACATCCACCCGGCGACGGCGTCAAAGTACGCGTCCGTCTCGTTCGTATACCCAAAGACGCCATGGTCGGCAATCTTGCGCAGCGCGTCCTGCGCGCATGACGGCGCCCTGAAATCCATATCCGCGACCCAGAATCCCATCAGTCCGTCAGGAACGCCAAATAGCGCCGCGTTGTCGTACTTGATGCTTCCGGTCCCGTGACGTTCGACAAAAACGTCGAAATCCTTGTTGCGTTCTCCCATGACAAACGGCTCCTTTCGATAGACGTTTCATCGGCGGCGCTCATGCCAGAACCGCGCCGCTGCTGGTAACGTTTTATCCCAAGTCGCCGGCGCGTCAAGAAGAAAGAGCTACTTTCTCAACGTGAAAGTCTAACCTCTCTTGAAAGACAGAAGTTCTCGCGGGCTCGCGCAGGTCGTCGTGGGCGACGTCCGGCGTCGCTAACGAGTTTGGAATCTTACGCGCGCGTTCCTTAACCTTCAGAGCGCGTCTCGCCTGCGCCTTCGCTTCGACTTGAGCGCTGGAATTCGCGCTTGTACACAGCCAGACGTTTTCCTATTTACAGAAAGAGCTCTGAAACCTATAATGCGCGAATCAACAGAATCAGATTCAACATTGTTTCCAGCAGAACTTCTCCATTTTAACATGGCGTTCTGAAGGGGGAAGAAAGTGAACGAATATGTCGTTCTTTACGTGGCGATTATTTTGATCTCGGGCTTCGTCGCGGGAGTTCTTTGTAAATATTTAAAGGCGTCGCCGCTCATCGGGTATCTGCTTGTCGGGGCGCTGATTGGACCGGGTTGCCTCGATCTGACAAACGTGCGGACTTATGAACAGATCGTTTCAAGCGCCTCTCTGCATCGCAACCAACCGAACAAACCGGACGAGACGTCGGCGACTCCCCCGGAAAATGCGAGTGTCAATCACGCGGATGATCCGTGGCAAACGGAGGTCGCGAGCTATTCCGACACGACGTCGCTCACTCAGGAAAACGAAGAATTGCGTCGTGAACTCGCGTTGAAAAATGAAGAGCTCGCGAACCATGCGACGCTCGTCCCTTCCAGCTTCGAAGAAGAAAGCAAAAAGACGCGCTCGAAGATCGAGGAAAGCCACAACGCGCTCGAGGGCATTACGGAGCTGGGCGTTCTGCTCCTGCTCTTTTCGATCGGAATCGAATTCACCTTTGCGCAACTCACAGCCACCGCCAAATACATGTTCGTCGGCGGAACGATCCAAATGGGCGTGACCATCGGACTTTCGATCCTGATCTGCATTTTCTTCAAACTCGGGTGGGTCGCGGGCCTGGCGCTGGGCAGCGTCGTGGCGCTCAGTTCAACGGCGCTTGTCTATAAGAGCCTCGGCGATCTCGGTCAGGCGGATACAAAACGCGCCAAGGCGACGCTCGGTCTCCTGATCTTTCAGGACGTCGCGCTCGTGCCCCTCCTGCTCATTCTGCCAATCGTTCTCCATTCCGGCGAACAGCCGTCGGACAACGCGTCCTTCTGGTTTGGCAACCCGTGGATCGATATGGCGCTCAAATCGCTCGCGTTTTGCTTAATCGTCCTTCTGCTCAAGTTCGCGAGTCGCGCAACTATTATTCCGCGACTTGCCGCGTTGCGCTCCAACGACATCGTCATACTCTACGCGGCGGTTATCCTCATGGGCATGTGCGTCGTGGCGCACGCGCTCGGGCTGACGGAGGCGCTCGGCGCGCTCGCCGCGGGCGTCATCCTTGGCGAAAACCGGCTGACTCACCAGATCGACGCGCTCGTTCTGCCGTTCCGGGAAGCGTTCTCCGCAATGTTCTTCATCTCGCTGGGAATGTTGACAGACTTCTCCTACGTTTTTCATCATCCGCTGGTTTGCTTTTTGGCGCTGCTCGGCGCGATTGTATTCAAGGCGGCGTGCGCGACTCTGGCGCTGCGCGTCTGCGGTATGGACAAGCGCGGCGCGCTCGCCTACGGCGTGAGCATCTCGCAGATCGGCGAGCTCGCCTTCATGCTTCTGGGCGTCGGATACGCAGCGAAAGCGTTTGACGAACAGACCTATAATACGATGCTCTTCGTTTCCGTCGCTTCTCTCGTGCTCACGCCCAACATGGTCAAGCTCGCCATGACAAAATTCGGCATGCCGCCGGAGGCCGCGGAGGTCTCGAAAGCAGACGAACTCGTTTCGCCGGAGCTTATTCGCGCCATCGGCAACTCGAAAGGACACGCGATTATCATCGGCGCGGGACCCATTGGCCAGGGGCTCGCCAACGCGCTGATCGCCGCCCAACGCTCCGTTTGCGTCGTCGACTTCAATCCTGTGAACCTCCAGCCGTTCCGTCAGAACAACGTCGCGACCGTCACGGGAGACGGCGCCGACTACGAGATCCTTCGTCAGGCGGGAATCGGTCACGCGGAGCTCGTCTTCGTCACGACGCCGCGCGACGACCTGACGCTCGGCGTCGTAAGAGCCGTCCGAGCGCTCAAACCGACGGCGGCCATCGCCGCGCGCACTCGTTATCGCGTCAACGTCGCGCCTCTTGAACGCGCCGGCGCCAGAATCGTTCTGTGTGAGGAAAACGCGATCGCAGAAGACATGCTCAAGCTCATCAACGACCATCTCAATCCCGGGTCGAAAGCGGAGACCGCGACCGTTTAATTTTGTCGTCCTGCGTCGCGCGTTCTTTCAACACGAAGCCGACCCCTGTTGTCACAGGGCGTCGGCTTTTCTATAATTGTCGCAGGAAAAACGCTTTTGCGTTATCACACGCACTTTTTGTATCCGCGGATTCATTTTCCATGAAGATCATCGCTCGTTCTCGCCGTCAAAGCGCTTCGTCTCAAGTCGGCAATATCCTCTGCCTTTCGATCGATCGACTCAATTCCGATATGCTGGGAGCGTACGGCGGCGTCTCGGGAATTGAGACGCCCGCGCTCGACACGCTCGCGGCCGAATCGATCGTCTTCGACTCCTTCTATGCGACGTCTCTGAATCTCGACGCGCTTTGTCGCGCGTTCTGGCGCGGCGAATCTCCCGCGAATTTCAAGGTCGTCGACGAGCCAAACGACGTCGCGTCGATCTTTCGCGTTATGAAACAGCGAGGATTCCGCACGTTCCTGATCTCCGACGTCGAAAGCGTCGCGCTCTGCCCATGTATTGACAGCGACGACTGCGACGATCGCCTGCTCCTCGACGGAAATCACGCTAACGAGCCCGGCGAAACGCTCGAAGAAACCGGCTTTTTCAAAAATTTTGAAGAACTCACGCGGTTCCTCGCCAAACTCAACGACAATTCCAGACTCGAATCGAACTCGCCCTGGTTCGTCTGGGCCCACTTCTCCGGCTGGAACGAGCGCTGGGATTTCCCAATGACTCTGCGCGAACAATTTCGCGAAACGTTCCTCGACGACAATGGCGACGTCGATGAAAAACAGTCCGATCCCGCGAGTTACGCCGCGACCGTCCCCCCATACTGGCGCCGTCCTTCGCTCATGAAGCGCGGCGCCCGCAATCGCCGCGACGAGTCCTCCGAACAGCGCAAACGAATCGACGACCACGTCGAGCCGGCGCTCGCGTCGCTCGCTCTTAATGAGCGTGAATACGCGCGCCTCTCCGCGCTCGACGAAGTCGAACGTCGTCAGAGCGTCCTTCAGGCGTATGCCGGCGGCCTTTCCGCTTTTGACGAGACGCTCGGCGGATTTATCGCGTTCCTTAAAGAAAGCGGACTGCTCAAGAACACGCTGCTGGCGCTCTCCGGCGTCAGAGGATTCGCGTTCGGCGAACCGTCCGGTCTCGGAATCCCGCGCAAAGGCGACGAAACGTCCCCGTTCTATACTGAAGAAACGCGCGTTCCGCTCATGATTCGTCTTCCCAACGGAATAGGCGCGACGGTCAGACTTCCGACGCTGTGCGAGCCGCGCGATTTGTTCGCGACGCTCTGCGACTGGCCTGATTTCGCGTCAACGCTCGCCGATCCGGATTTCTGGCGCGTCGAGAAGATTGAAATCTCGCCGCTCGCGGGCGTCTGGAGCGCCGACGACAAGGGAGCCGATTCCAACGCAGGCGTTCAGAAAAACGCCGGCGCGAACCTTTACGATCTCGAACCCTATCGCGAGCTCGCTCCCGACGCGCCGGGCCAGAATCTGCTCCCCTTCCTCGTGAACGAGGAGGGATCGGCGCGCAACGCGATCAGGATCGTCGCCGTTGACGCGGATTCGCCCGAACGCGCGCTTGTCGTCGACAAATGGTTCATTAAACGCACGCCAATCGACGCGGAGGCGGTCGTCTATGAAACCGACCCGACCGAACGTCTCGAACTCTTTGTGCTCCCCGACGACCGATATTGCGTCAACGACGTCGCCGATCGCTGCGCAGACGTCGTCGAGACGCTCAGCCAAGCCCTCGACGCGCAGAAATAACGCTCCCTTGAGAACGACCGCGCGTCCTTTCCATCATCTTGATCAAAACTGGAGAACAGAATGAGATTTCTAAGAACGTTCGCGGCGGCGACGCTCGCGCTCCTGTGCTTCGAGCGCCCCGCGCCGCAGACTGTCGCTCAAGAACCAGTCCCTCCCGCAGAGCTCACGATCTTCGACGCGTCGACCCCGGTCGACTCCCTTCGCTTTCAGGGCGTGGAATACGCGCGCGACGAGGACGGCGCGCTCGCGCTCAAAAACGACACGACCGACCCCTGGCCCGGCGTTCACTTCGAAGGCAAAACGTGGGATTTCTCGCGCTACGACGCGCTCGTCCTCTACGTTCGCTCTACGAGTCGGGAAAACATAACGTTGTACTGCCGTTTGGACTGCGCGCAATCCAATCCCACGACGCTCGACGGCGTCGTAACGCTTTCGACCACTCTTAAACCCGGCGAACGTCAGGCGTGGCGCGTCGAATTTCCCGCCGCGCTCAACCCGGCGATTCGCGAAAAACTCTTCGCGATGCGCGGCAAGCCCGGCGGTATCAGGACGAACGAATTCTCTCAGGACGCAAAGATTCCTTTCGACAAGAGCGCGACGACCGCAATTCGCCCCTTTGAAACCCAGAATGGACGAAAGGACTCATGGGTCCTCGAAAAAATCGTCGCAACGCCGACCGCCCCCGAGCAACTGGCAAAAGACGATTATCTGCAATGGTCGCCCGAACAATTCTTCCCCTTTGTCGACGAATTTGGGCAGTTCAAGCACGCCCAATGGCGCGGCAAGACGCGTTCTCTGGAAGAACTCCGCGCGCAGATCGAAATCGAAAACGCCGAGCTCGCCGCTCATCAACCGTCCGAATTCGATCAGTACGGCGGATGGAAGAACGGCCCTCAGTTGGAAGCGACCGGCGCCTTCCGTACCGAAAAGGTCGATGGAATGTGGTATCTCGTCGATCCCGAGGGACGCCTGTTCTGGTCAAACGGCGTCGACTGCGTGAATTCCGTCACGGCCGTCACTCCCGTCTCCGACCGCGAGTTCTATTTCGATCCGTCGATCCCGACTTCGCGCGACTCCAACTCTGAATACGCGAAATTCCTGAGCGTAAGCTCTCGTTCCGTCAACAATTACTACGCCGACAAGGGCGAGTTCCTCCAGTATAACCTCACCGAAGCGAACCTTTATAAGAAGTTCGGAGACGATTGGAAGAACGCCTGGATCGACCTCTCCTCACGTCGTCTGCGAAGCTGGGGCCTCAACACGATCGGCAACTGGTCGAGTCTCGAGGTCTGCGCGCGCGCCAAAACGCCTTATACGGCGACCGTCTCCTCCGGCGGACCCAGTATTGAAGGAAGCAAGGGATATTGGGGCAAGTTCGTCGATCCCTTTGATCCCGCGTTTGCAAGGTCGGTCCGCTCGTCTCTCGAAGCAATCAGGGCGCAAACCGCCGACGACCCCTACTGCATCGGCTACTTCGTCGACAACGAGATCTCATGGGGCGAAAAAGGCTCGCTCGCGCGCGCCGCGCTCCTTTCGCCCGCAAGTCAGAAGGTTAAGCAGGCGTATCTGAAATGGCTGCAGGAGAAATACGAAACGATCGACGCCTTCAACGCCGCGTGGCAGGTCGACCTCAAGGACTGGCAAGCGCTGCTCGACGAACCGTTTGAAACGCCTCAAAACGAAAACGCCGAAAACGACTCCAACGCGTTCTACGTCGTAATCTGCGAGAAATATTTTTCACAGATCCTCGAAATCGTCCGGGAATTAGCTCCGAAAAAGCTCTATCTCGGGTGCAGGTTCGCATGGAATAACGATCTCGCACGCGCCGCCGGGCAAAAGTATTGCGACGTCGTAAGCTACAACTTCTACAAAAGCTCCGTCGCCGATTTCAAACCGGTCGAAGGCGCGCCCGACAAGCCGGTCGTCATCGGCGAATTCCACTTCGGCGCGCTCGACCGCGGACTCTTCCACACGGGGTTGTGTCCCTGTAAGGACCAAAACGCGCGCGCTCAGGCGTATGAGGATTATGTCAAAAGCGCGCTGAGCAACCCCTGGATCGTCGGCGCGCACTGGTTTGAGTATCAAGACGAAGCGGTCACGGGACGGTTCGACGGCGAAAACTACCAGATCGGGCTCGTCGACGTCTGCGACCGGCCGTACGAAGAAACGATCCAGGCGGTTCGACGCGTCGGATACAATCTGTACCAGATCCGTAAAAACGCGAGTCAACAGCGCTGATTCAGCCTCTGGGCAACACGCCGCCTCATAGCGCGAGGCGGCGTAAAAAAGCAAAACTCCCGAACCGCAGGGCTCGGGAGTTTTTCGTTGGTACAAACGCGGAAGAATCCACGCGTTGACGTCAGCCGGCGAGGCGTCCAGACGTTTCCGAAGGGGGCCGCGCCGCTTACGCGCGGAACCGACCCGTCGGCTCAGTCCTTTCGATGGCGAATCTTGGATCGCATTCGTCTCTTTTTACGACCGAGCTTACGTCGTCCTTTTCCAGTTTTTTTCGTTCCCACGTTTATCTCCATTGACTTAAAAGAGCCCCGAAAAACACGGGACTGCACACTATATGAACAAGGACCGCCAACGGGCGACGCGTAACGGCGACGCGCGTGCGGATCCGAACAAGGCGCTCTTGCACGCTATCGTGAATAGCGCCCCGTAGTATACCAGACTTTGCGATTTTAGAAAGGGGGGCGTCTGGTTTTTCAAGCGTTTTTCTGTCTCTTCGCCAATTGGAAAAGAAACCGCCTCCGCCCACGGCGACGATTCTGCGCGTTTCTGAGATTCGTCGCCAAACAAAAAAACCCGACTCAAGCGAATCGGGTTTTTTATCTTCTCATTCGTCCGACGCTCGGCGCGTCATACGTACGACGATCGGCGACGGATCACTTGTTGTTCTTCTGGAGAACGCCAGCCTCGACAAGCTTGTCGATGAGCTGCTGCATGCTGTTGAACATGGAAAGGAATCCCTGCGGCGGCATAATGACGCGTTCGGACGGCTCCGGCTTCGGCGCCTCGCCGTCGGCGGCGGGCTGAAGCGTGACGAAGTCAAAACGAACCATGTTGCCAGCGAAATGGATCTGACCAACGCCGTCGGCGTAGATTTCTTTTTTCATTTGTAGTAAAACCTTTTTCATGAAGGGTTAGTAAAACAGCGCGACGAAATGCGTCGAACGCCGATATTAACAAGCGCCAGACCAAACGAACCCGACGCAAAACGTACTGTTTGATTATCTCATCGTCCCTGAAACGTTGAAACGCCAAAAGATTCTTTACTAAAAATCCAAAATAGCGACGAGTTCGCAGGAACGAGCGATTAAAAACGGTTTATTTAACCTCAATCGCACAACTATTACAGTTTGACGAGCAGACGGCGCGGGAGTTCCAAAATTATGTTTATTTTTTTACGCGACGCGAATCCTCGCGGCTCTATAAAAAAAGCGCCCGGAAACAACCCCCGGACGCTTTGCCGTTTCAATCGACCTGAAACGTCGGCCTCAGGTCATAGCTCGTAACGATCAATAGCTGTCAATACCAAGAAGTTCGTTGAACTTGATCTTCTTTTCAAGGAGATGGTCCTTAAGGGAATTGGCGTCGACCGCGACGTTTTCGCTCGTCGCGCCCATGCCCATGCCCATGCCGCCGCCCATCATGTCCATGCCGGCGGTCTGACTACCTTCCTTGATGAACTTATTCATTTCGTCGAACTCGTCGAGCAGGACCTTGAGGTTCTCCTTCATCTCTTTCTGATCCTCTTTCGACTCGTCAAGCTTCGCGGAAACGCCTTCGCCGCCGCCGTTCTTAACGCCCTTAACCGCTCGCTGAATGCAGTCAAACCCGTACTCCACGCGACCGGCGATCGCCTCAAGGCTCTTGACGTTCTGGATCGAGCCGGAGCCCGCGCCGCCCATCATTCCGCCGGCGCCCATGCCGCCAGAACCCATGCCGCCGCCCATCATATCCAT
>CACYBR010000483.1 GCA_902772705.1 uncultured Planctomycetota bacterium | reverse complement strand
TCCGTGTCGAGGACGAGAATATTGACGTCGCGCTGCTGCGCAACGACATGATCCAGTCCGCCGTAACCGATGTCGTAAGCCCAACCGTCGCCGCCGATGATCCAGTTGCTGCGACGAACGAGGTAATCCGCGGACATTTCCAGGAGCTTCGTGGCGTCGTCGTCGCCCAGCGACGCGATCTTCGCCTTGAGCTCTTTGACCCAGGCGCGCTGCTGCGCGATTTCAAGTTCCGATTCCTGCTTGTTGTTGAGAAGGTTGTCGACGAGCTCGGCGCCGATCTGATCCTTCTTGGCGACCAGAATTTCACGAACGAAGGCGCTCTGCTGATCGACTGCCGCGCGCATACCGAACCCGAATTCCGCATTGTCTTCGAAGAGGGAGTTGCACCACGCCGGTCCATAGCCGTCGGCGTTGACCGTGTAAGGCGTCGTCGGAAGGTTGCCGCCGTAGATCGAGGAGCAGCCAGTCGCGTTCGCGATGAGCATACGGTCGCCAAAGAGCTGCGTCACGAGCTTGACGTAAGGCGTTTCGCCGCAGCCCGCGCATGACCCGGAGAATTCGAAGAGAGGCAGCAGGAGCTGCGAACCCTTGACCGTGCCGACCTTGACCTTGGAACGATCGTAATCCGGAATCGAGAGGAAGTAATCCCAGTTCTTGCGCTCGACGTCGAGATGCTTGAGCTGGTTGTCCATATTGAGCGCTTTTTTCGTCTCGTCCTCTTTGTTCTTCGCGGGGCAGACGTAGGAGCACATACCGCAACCGGTGCAGTCGTCCGGCGCGACCTGAATCGTGAACTGCTTGTCCTTGAATTCAGGGGTTTTCGCGTCGACGTGGCGGAAGCCTTCCGGGGCGCCCTCCGCGGAATCGTAAATCTTCATACGAATCGCGGCGTGCGGACAAACGAGCGAGCAGTTGCCGCACTGGATGCACGTGTTGGGATCCCAGATCGGGATATCGATCGCGATGGAGCGCTTTTCGTACTTCGTCGTTCCGGTCGGGAAGGTTCCGTCGGCCGTGGGGAGCATGTCGCTGACCTTGAGCGCTTCTCCGCGGGACGCCATGATCTCGCCGAGGATATTCTTGACAAACTCTGGCGCCTCGCCCTGAACGCCGTTGACGCGGTGGAACGTCGAGGTCGCCTTTTCCGGAACCTTAACTTCCTGCAACGCGGCGAGCGAGGAGTCGACCGCCTTGAAGTTCTTTTCGACGATCTCGGGGCCCTTCTTGCCGTACACCTTTTGGATACCGGCCTTAATGCGCTCGATACCTTCGTCGACGGGCATGAACTCGCCGAGCTTGAAGAAGCAGGTTTCCATGACCGTGTTGATGCGACCGCCCATGCCGGCGGCTTTCGCGACGGCGACCGCGTCGACGACGTAGAACTTAAGCTTCTTATCGATGATTTCCTGCTGGAGCTCGATAGGGAGATGATCCCAGACTTCGTCGGCGCTGTAAGGCGCGTTGAGAAGGAACGTGCCGCCCTCGACGATATTGGCAAGCATGTCGAGTTTCTTTGTGAAAACGAACTGATGGCACGCGACGAAGTTCGCGGAATAGATCAGGTAAGAGCCCTTGATCGGACGGGGAGAGAAGCGCAGGTGAGAGATCGTGACCGCGCCGGCCTTTTTGGAGTCGTAAACGAAGTACCCCTGACTGTAGTTCGGAGTGTATTCGCCGACGATTTTCGTGGTCTCTTTGTTCGCGCCGACGGTGCCGTCGCTTCCGAGGCCGTAGAAGATGCAGCGGCGAACGTCGTCCTGCTCGGAGTTGAAGGTCGGATCGTAGGGTATGCTCGTGTTGGTGACGTCGTCGTTGATACCGATCGTGAAGTTGTTCTTGATCGTGCCGGCGATCATGGCGTCGTAGATTCCCTTGACCATTGCCGGCGTGAAGTCCTTGGAGGCGAGACCGAAACGACCGCCGTACATTTTGGGCGTTTCGCCTTCCCAGGTCTGCGTGATCGCCGCGACGACGTCGAGGTAGAGCGGCTCGCCGGTCGCGCCCGGTTCCTTCGTGCGGTCGAGGATCGCAAGCTTCTTGACCGTCTTCGGCAACGCCTTAACGAACGCCTCTGCGGAGAACGGACGATAGAGTCGGACGTTCAGCAGGCCAATGTTCTTGTCCATTCCGACCGTGTCGAGATATTCTTCGACAATACCGGCGCCGCTCGCCATGACGACAATGACGTTTTCCGCGTTCGGATCGCCGATGTAATCGAAAATATGGTACTGACGACCGGTGAGGGACGCGAATTTGTCCATCTGCTCCTGAACAATCGCAGGAACGGCGTTGTACGTCGGGTTGCAGGCTTCGCGCGCCTGGAAGAAGACGTCGGAGTTCTGCGCGGTTCCGCGGATGACAGGGTGAGCCGGATCGAGGCGACGTTCGCGGAACGCTTTGATGAGATCGAGATCGATCATGGCGCGGACGGTCTCTTCGGGCAGCTTTTCAAGCTTGCCAACTTCGTGGGAGGTGCGGAACCCGTCGAAGAAGTGCATGAACGGCACGTGTGCTTTGTAGGTCGAGGCGTACGAGACGAGCGCGAGGTCGTGAGTTTCCTGCACGGAACCGCTGGCGAGCATCGCCCAGCCGCATGACCGAGTCGCCATGACGTCGGAGTGGTCGCCGAAGATGGAGAGCGCGTGAGTCGCGATGCATCGGGCGGTAACATGGAAGACGGTCGGCGTCTGCTCGCCGGCGATCTTGAACATGTTCGGGATCATGAGGAGAAGTCCCTGAGAGGCGGTGAAGGTGCATGTGAGCGCGCCAGCCTGAAGGGAACCGTGAACCGCGCCGACCGCGCCGGCCTCGCTTTGCATTTCCACGACCTGCGGGATTGTGCCGAAAAGGTTTTTCTTACCCTTTGAAGCCCAGTCGTCGGCCAACTCGCCCATGGTTGAAGACGGCGTGATCGGGTAAATGGCCATGACTTCGTTGCAAAGATGCGCGATCATTGCAGCGGCCTCGTTACCGTCGCACATGACATAGCGTTTTTCGTCGCTCACTGTAGGTCTCCTCTACACTATATATAATATATTGGTTGCGGGCGTATGCCCTGATTTCATTGCGCTATTGAGGCGAAGCAAGCTTCGTCTGGCGGTCCGCCGCAGACGGGGACGCCAGTTGGAGCGTCGCGCGTGAAGCGCCGTCTCAACTTTATCCGAGTCATTCTACTCCCGTATCCCCAATCCTACAAGGGGGCGCGAAGGCGCCAGGATAATAAACAGGGGGTCAATTTGACGTTGCGTCGGGACTCCCTTCGTCCACAGTTTAACGCCGGATTTTTTCGAAAGCGAGAGAACGCGGCGTTTAGTCGTTTTCGACCGAATTCCTTTCGCCTTTTAACCTGAAATCTGAGAGAAGTCATGAAATTTTTTATTCCTATTCAGAAAAGAAAGAATGTAACGACGGCGCGGGACGAGCGTGTTTAAGCGTTGAGGATTGAAAGTAAAAATTCGTCATAAAAAGAAAAAACGGCGTCATTTTCGCCATAAAGCTTTAAAACATGTTGCGCGTTTCTGTAGTAACGTTTATAATCTTACGCAACGTTTACGCTCATACGCTCGTTTTCCGGCGAAATTCCCCGCGTTTGTGCCATACGCGCGGGTAGGGAAAGACAGACGCGTCGCGGTCTAAGGCCGCGCAGGAGCTTTAGCAGAGGACGGCAGCGCCGGTTCGACGTCAAGCATGACGTCGTCGACGTCGACCGTTTTTTGTTTATATAGGACTGGACACAGGCGAGGGCACGTTCCTCGTCGTATTTAGAAAGCGACGGCATATCATGTTTGAGAATCGACGCGAGCCGGCGTTTGGCGCCACGAAGGTTGGGAATTCCAGGACGGCGAGCTTTCGCTATCAGTTGGTCGGATGGTGCGAGCTGATCGCGCGCGAAGTTGTTAAGGCGCGCGCGCTCAATAACCACAGCGACATGATCGACAAGTATCTTCTGGACGCGCTTGAAGCTTCTTCGGAGCTTTCCTGCCTCGACGCGGCTTCTCTTACGAAGATGCTCCTTTGCGGCGACTATGTTCTTCAGCTCGCTCAGGCGATGACGGAAGAAACGTCGCCGGATGTGATTGCCGAGCTTGAGACTCAGGTCGCCGACGCGGTCGCCGGAATTCAACCGCCCGACGACGCGCTCGTCGCCGATATGGAAGCGCAAGGCGGCGGTTATCTGCCCGAATCGCGGCTCGCCGCGCTGGGCGAGGAACGCTTCGCGATCGTCGAGACGATTGGTTCCGCGCTGGTCGGAGCCGCTGAAAACCTCAGTCGCGCGCTCAAGCTCTCCGTCAGCGCGTGTCAGGAGCTCGAATTCGAAGCGATTGGACTTCGCAATCATCTGGAAAGCCTTAAGCCGAAGGAACGACGCGAACGACGCGCCGAACTGACTGAGGAAGCGAACGAGCTCGAAGAGCGCGCCGCTCAATGGCGCGCCAAGAACCGCGAGGCCCTTGACGCCGTCGTCGACGCGCTCGACGCGATCTCCAGACCTGAAACCACGGAAGAAGCGCTCTACGACGTCCTTGTCAACGTCGGCAAACTCAACGCTACCGCGCTTGAGCTCCTTGAAAAGGGCGTCACGAGCAAGTACGGCGAACCCACTCCCGTGGGCGCGCTCACTTCTCCGAAGCCGGGTAAATGCGTTCTTTACTCTGGCGAGGACCTCGACGTCCTTGCCGCGTTGCTGGATCAGGCGGAATTCAACGAGGTCGACGTCTGGACTCGCGGCGAAGCGATCGCGGCGCACGGGTACAAGTGTCTGCGCGACAAACCGCGTCTGGCGGGTCACTATGGCGGATCCTGGCGTAATCAGCAACACGAGCTTGGCGCGTTCCCGGGGGGAATTATTGTCGATAAGACGCCGGTCGACGAGCCGGACGACTCCTACGCGCCTTACATGTTTTCGACGACTCCCACGATCTGGGAATCCGTCAGGACCCTTCCGAAGAAGAACGACGGAACCTACAATATGACGCCCGCCGTTCGCGCCGCCAAGGATTCCTCGGGGTTCTTCCGTTCTCCCAACGTTTCGAAGCTTCCCGTGGGCTTCGGCGGCCCCGCGCTTATGGAGACCGTCGAACACGCGTCGCGCGCGTTCCGCGCCGGTCGTCTGAGCAAGGTCGTCGTTGTTGGCGGTCAGGACGTGGCAGGCGACGCCTGCGATTACTTCACGCGCCTCTTTGCCGCCGTTGGAGACGATTCTTTCGTTTTAGCGTTTGGCGACGTTAAGTTTCGTTTCGATCCCGCGCTCGTGACGCCGACGCAGTTTGGCGTGACAAGGCTCGTCGACGTAGGACGTGAGCGCGACGCCAACGCGTCGCTGCGGTTTGTCGACGCCTTCGCGAAGGAACTCGACAGGGACGCCGCCACGGTTCCGGTCGAATTTTTCGTCAGTCTCTGGGGCGAAACGTCGGTCGCGTACCTTCTCACGCTTATTGCGCTCGGATATCGCAAGATCGTCGTAGGTCCGAATCCTCCCGCATGCTGGACTCCCGCGTTCATCGACGTCCTGCGGGAACGATACGGCGTTCGTCTTGCGTCCGATCCCGAGACCGATCTGAGCTGATCGGAAACCTCGTCCATATCGACGCGGTTTGCGACTCCGCGCCGTATGAGCCAGAGAATTTTTCCGGCGTTCGTTTGCGTTTGTCGCGCGAACGTCGGAATGACGTCAGCGGCGGCCGCGGTTGTGCGACCGCTTGTTTTCGTTAAGTCTACCCGCGTTTCGGGGTTTTCTCATTCGTCGCGTCCTCTTGTCGGCGCGCGTTGGAGTTTTTGCCATGCTCAGCGGAAGAAGCTTTTGCCGCGTTTTTTCAGTCCTGGCCGCCCTCTGCGCGGCGGCGTGGAGCGT
>CACYBR010000482.1 GCA_902772705.1 uncultured Planctomycetota bacterium | reverse complement strand
ATTTTTCAGTCGATAAAAATACTGCATGAACGTCGTGCGCGCCGGTTCTTTACGCGAGAATCGCACGTTCGGAGCCTTTTTAAACAGTCGTCGAAACGACGGTTGCGTCCTCCGTTCAACTCGAACCGAAATTTTTTTTATTTGGAATTATACCAACCGTCTCCTGGAGACGGTTGCGAACGCGTTCGAAAAGAACTCGTTCGACCTCCTCGTTCCGCTTTCGGTATGACACGCGTGACTCGCGCGTCGACGTGTACGAACATCGTTGGGTGTTTTATACTACTTTCACCACTCTATCCGTAAGGAAAGCACACATGGCTAAAGAAAAGAAAACCGCCGCCAAGCCCGCCGCTAAGCCTGCCAAGGCCGCCGCTAAGCCCGCCGCCAAGAAAGCCGCTAAGGCGGAAGCCTTCAAGCCGCTGACCAAGACCCAGATCATTCAGGAAATTGCCGACGCGTCCGGTCTCGCCAAGAAAGACGTCGCCGCTGTTCTGGACAACCTCTCCGTCGTCATTGGCAAGAGCCTCAGCGCCGGCGATACCGCCACCTTCACGCTTCCTGGCCTCATCAAGATCGAAAAGCAGTACGTCGCCGCCAAGGCCGGCCAGAAGAACGTTCCTGATCCGTTCCATCCCGGCAAGACCATCGATCGTCCTGCTCGTCCGGCCCACTACAAGATTAAGGTCAAGGCGCTCAAGGCCCTTAAGGACATGGCGTGATCTCTGAAGATCGACGCGGCATGTGACCGCGATTTTTATGAATTACTGGCGAGCGTTGTTCCTGCGAGACGACGCTCGCCGTTGTTTGGGGCTCGCGCTTTCTCCACCGCGCTTACGCCTTCGAACAACGTTGACGAGCTCTCTCTTTACGACGGCGGCGACTGCGCGTTTTACCCCTCTTTCTGGCGTCGGACGCCCCTGACGCGCGACGGTCGACTCCGTTCGTCCTTGACAGGTTCGCTTTTATCGGCACAATATAACCCCGGTCGGGCGACGGTCGACGATCGTCGTTCGTTACGCGTTTCCATTGGCTTTCGCGTCCGAATGCGATTGCGCGTCAAACGACGCTGACGCCACGGCGACGAAAGCTTTCACAATCGCTTGAACCGCCGCAGGGTTTTCTCATGACTGAACCGACTTCCTCTTTCGTTCTTCCCAAGCCGAAGCGTATCCTTCTCAAGCTTTCCGGCGAAAGTTTCTGTCCCGCTGATCAGCGTGGAATCAGCATGGATTCTGTGAACGCTCTCGCTTCTCAGATCGTCAAGATCGCAAAGACTGGCGTTCAGGTCGCCGTTGTCATGGGCGGCGGCAATATTCTTCGAGGCGCTCAGTTCAAAGCCTCCAACGGCGCAAGCTCCATCAAAGAAGCGACCGCTCATTACATGGGGATGCTCGCGACCGTCATGAACGGTCTGGCGCTACTCGACGCGATTGAAGCCCTCGGACAGCCTGCGAGGTTGACCTCCGCCGTTGAAGCGAAGGCCGTCGCCGAGCCGTACATCGGGCGGCGCGCGAAGCGACATCTTGAAAAAGGGCGCGTCGTTATCCTCGCGGGCGGAACTGGCAGTCCGTTTGTGACGACGGACACCGCCGCCGCGCAGCGCGCGCTCGAGCTCGATTGCGACGTTATCTTCAAGGCGACCAAGGTTAAAGGCGTCTACAGCGACGATCCCGAGAAGAACCCCAACGCCGTTTTCTATCCTGAACTGACGTACGAAGATATTAAAGGGCGCGAACTGCGCGTTATGGACTCTGAATCCTTTGCGAAATGCTCCGGTCGCAACGTGCCGATTATGATCTTTAATTTCCGCGAAGAGGGCAACCTCGAGCGCGCCGCCGCCGGCGAGCATGTCGGAACGATCATTCACGATTGAGTCAAAAAAAAGACGCCGACTCCCCCTTGAGGAAGACGGCGTTTTTTTATCGACCATAACGACTTGCGCGAACCCCGGTCAGGGAAGGCGATACCAGATGTTGGAGCCCGCGCCGCACAGGACGACGCGGCCCGCGTTGACGAGCCTTCTCAGGATCGCCGCGGCCGCCGCCTGCGTCAGATTCAGCTCCCGCTCGACGTCGGCACGCGTGATCGTTTCGCGCGTCTTGAGCATCTGGAGCGTCAGACGTTCCCGACTTGACAGCAGCAGCGATTGACGCACCGTCGTCGCCGGAGTCGCCAGCGTTGGAGAAGCGACGCTGAGGGAATCGCGGATGGTCGTCATTCGTCGCGAGCGCGGCGGGTCCTGAACCGGCTCCGGCGTCGGCGTGACGACGACCAAAGGCGCGGACTCTGGCGGCTTGACCGGCGCCGGGTTCTCCATTCTGACGACGCGCGTGGTCAGGGGCGGCGTCGCAACCGTCGCGACGGCGTCGGCGACGCGCTTCTCTTGCTTCTGCCGCGACGCGTTGTAGAGCGTTGTCTTAAAATAATGGGGCGACGTTTCAAACCTGGGAGGGAAACGGCACGCCGCGTACGCCTGGCGGATCTTTCTTATGCCAGTTCCGCAGGATTCGACATATTCCAGCTGATAGAAAATATTGACAAGTCTGGGATTGCGCGGCGCGGAGACGCCGAGGTTGAGCTCGTCGAGGGAGAGCTCGCGAGGGACGCCGCCGGGGGAAACGATTTCGACGCGATTGTGATAATGGCGAATGAGCGTGCGCGCGTCCGTTTTATAATCCCGGTGAACGATCGCGTTGACGAGCGCTTCGCGAAGTATTTCTGACGGATAATCGTGGAAGTCGCCGCGGTTGGCGGCGCGCAGCGTTTCGTTCGTACGGTTGTATTGATCCAGGAAATCGAACGCGTCGCGATACTGGCGAAGAATCGAGCCGGAGAGCTCGAGCCGGTCGTGGATCTGGTTCTCGCGCGCGCCCTCGAAGAACGCAAGACGTATCGTCGCTGGACACTGATCGGAGAGGAGGAGCGCAAGGTTCGTATACGTTCCCGACTCGTCGACGAGCCCGAATTCGCGGAAGCTCTTTTCGGAAAGCGTGAGCTTTTCCTCGCCGAAGATTTTCGACGACTGATCAAACGTCAAAGTCTGAACGCGCGAACGTTCGCGCTCAAACGCGCCGGAGCCCGTCTCCGCGAGCATCTGGCGCAATTTCCGCTCCGAGGGCGTGACGACGCGACCGTTTTCCGCCACGGGAACGCCCTGAGGACAAAGCCCTTTTTCCGCGAGCCAGTATGGTCGCGATTCTCCTCGAAAGACGTTCGTGACGACGACGTCGCGTCCGTCGCGCTTTTCCACGCGACTAATGACGCTCGAGGAAACGTCGGGGCGGACAAGATTCTGAGCCAGCGTCGTTATGCGCTCGGCGATTTCTTGCGCGTTCTGCACCCCGTAAGTCCTGCCAAATTCGTCGATTCCGACGTAGATGCGTCCTCCGTCCGTATTGGCGTAAGCGACGATCGCGCGAAGCGTCGTGTCGTTGAACTCGCGTTGATATTCCACGTTTCTTTTTTCGGCCATCTCTGTTACCTCCGCGCTTTACGCGGTCGAACTTCGGAATGATAACGACGGTTCCTGCCCGCCGTCAAATCCGATTATAAGCGACCGTCGACGTCGAATCAAGTCTTTATGACGCGTCTTATAAACGAATGAAGGAATCGCGCCGTCAGATTCAAATATAGCGATTAAACGAAGTCTTACGATAATTAAGACTCGGCGTTTTTTTGTGTAGTTTCAATCTTCGGGGGCGATAACTATCGAAGGCGCGGCGCCTCTGCTCGCGCCTTGCGACGTTTTT
>CACYBR010000481.1 GCA_902772705.1 uncultured Planctomycetota bacterium | reverse complement strand
GTCGAGCGCGGCGGCGAAGCCGGGCGTCGTGGTGAGCGAACCGGAAAGAATGCCGACGATCATGGCGCTGTGGACGCCGGTGATCTTAATGATCGCCATTGTCGTGAGCGCGGCCGTTCCGATGATGACAAAGCCCAGAAGGACGTAGGACGTCGCGTTGCGCTTGAGGTTCGCGAAGAATTTAGGTCCGGCGATAAAGCCGACGCTCGTAACGAAGCAGAGGAGCCCGAGATCCTGAACCGTCTTCATCGCGGATTTCAGACTGGCGGCGGTAATCTTTTCGCTGAGAAGACCGTGCACGTGCAACCAGGAATCGTCGTTGAAGCCAAAGTGACCGAAGACGAGCGCGACGAGGAAGACGCCCGCCGTGCCAAGGCCAACGCCCTTGATCGTGATTCTGCCGAGCAGATAGCCGACGACCGTGATCGCGAAGACGAGGAACAGCGTATAGCTGAAGGAACCGACGAAGATTCCAGCGATATAGCCAGGCTTTTTAGCCGCGGCGTCGGACGCGGGCGCCTGAGCGGGTTCTTCCGACGTCTGAGCTGCTTCCTGAACGGCGGCAATATCTTGCTGCAAGTCCGAGTTTTCTGCGGCGACCGGCGCGGCGGCGTTGGCGTTGGCGTCGGCGTTCTGAGCGTTCGCGACGATGGCGAAGGACGCGACGAAAACGAGCGTCACGGCGAGGAGAACCGCCGCAGTTTTAAAAGATCCTGTTGTAGTTGGCACGATGCGCCTCCTGGGCGTAAAAACGACCTCATGGTGAGTTTGAATCACACGGTCGTTCGCAAAAGGTATGAAGTGTGAGTCGATAAAATGAAGCCGGGGTTCCCGATTTGACTCGCGTCAACCGTAGAACCCCGTGCGCTATTGTGGAAATTCAAGCCTCGAACTAATCGCGGAGATCAGTCCTGAACCTTCGCGAGAAGGAATTCGCGGTTAAGACGCGCGATGTGCGCGATGGAGACGCCCTTGGGACATTCGGCTTCGCACGCGCCCGTGTTGGAACACGCGCCGAATCCGAGCTCGTCCATCTTGGCGACCATCGACTTTGCGCGGCGCGCGGCCTCGACGCGACCCTGCGGCAGCTTGGCGAGCGCGGAGACGCGCGCGGCGACGAAGAGCATCGCGGAGCCGTTCTTGCACGTTGCGACGCAGGCGCCGCAACCGATGCATGCGGAGGCGTCCATCGCCTCGTCGGCGTCGATCTTGCTGATCGGAATCGCGTTCGCGTCCGGAACGATACCGCCGATACTGATGAATCCGCCCGCCTGAAGGATCTGATCGAACGCGCCGCGGTTGACGACGAGGTCCTTAATCACGGGGAACGCGGCGGAGCGCCATGGCTCGATCGTGATCGTGTCGCCGTCGTGGAACTTGCGGCAGTGAAGCTGGCAGGTAGTGATATCGTCGTCCGGCCCATGAGCGCGCCCGTTGATATAGAGGGAGCACATACCGCAGATACCTTCGCGGCAGTCATGGTCGAACGCGACGGGCTCTTTTCCTTCGCGTACGAGGTTTTCGTTCAGGATATCCAGCATTTCAAGGAACGAAGTGTCGGGAGAGATACCGTCGACCTTGTAGGTTTCGAATCTTCCCTTCGCCTTAGCGTTTTTCTGACGCCAAATTTTCAGTGTGAATTTCATTTTCTTGCTTATCTTTCAAATATATGGTGGAACAGGGACTAATGAGGACTCTAATAGCTGGACGAATCCAGATCAGTCTTTATAGTTCCTCGTTGAAAGTTGGATTTCTTCGTACGCCAGCGGTTCCTTATGGAGGACCGGATCCTGATCTTTTCCACGATACTCCCATGCTGCGACGTGCATGTAATTGGCGTCGTCGCGCTTGGCTTCGCCTTCTTCCGTCTGGCTTTCTTCGCGGAAGTGCCCGCCGCATGATTCGCGACGATTGAGAGCGTCGAGCGCGATAAGCTTGGCCATTTCGATGAAGTCGCCGAGTCGGACCGCCTTTTCGAGTTCCTGGTTGAATTCGTTGTTTTCTCCCGGAACCTTGACGTCGGTCTCGTATTCCTTGCGGACTTCCTCGATCATCGTGAGCGCCTTCTTGAGGCCTTCCTCGTTACGCGCCATTCCGACGTATTCCCACATGATGTTGCCGAGCTTCTTGTGGAGCACGTCGACCGGCTGCGAACCCTTGACGTTGAAGACGCGGTTGATCTTCGCCTTGACGGCGTCTTCCGCTTCCTGGAACGCCGGATGGTTCGTGTCGATCTTGGGCGTGAGGATCTCGTGAGAGAGGTAGTCGCCGATCGTGTACGGCAGGACGTAATAGCCGTCGGCGAGTCCCTGCATGAGCGCGGAGGCGCCGAGGCGGTTGCCGCCGTGGTCGCTGAAGTTCGCTTCGCCGAGCGCGTAGAGTCCGGGGATCGTCGTCATGAGGCTGTAATCGACCCAGATTCCGCCCATCGTGTAGTGGATCGCCGGGAAGATCTGCATCGGTTCCTCGTAAGGATTGACGTCGGTGATCTTCTCATACATCTGGAAGAGGTTGCCGTAACGTTCTTCGATGACCTTGCGTCCGAGGCGATTGATCGCGTCGGCGAAGTCGAGGAAGACGGCGAGACCGGTCTCGTTGACGCCATAACCGGCGTCGCAACGTTCCTTAGCGGCGCGGGACGCGACGTCGCGCGGGACGAGGTTGCCGAACGCGGGATAACGTCGTTCGAGGTAGTAGTCGCGATCCTCTTCCTTGATCTGAGACGGCTTGATCTGCTTTTTGCGGAGCTTTTCGACGTCTTCGAGCTTCTTCGGGACCCAGATACGACCGTCGTTACGGAGCGATTCGGACATCAGCGTGAGCTTGGACTGCTGCTTGCCGTGAACCGGAATGCAGGTCGGGTGGATCTGAACGAAGCAGGGGTTCGCGAAGAACGCGCCCTTGCGATAGCACTGCAGCGCGGCGGAGCAGTTGCAGTTCATCGCGTTCGTGGAGAGGAAATACGTGTTGCCGTAGCCGCCGGTCGCAAGGACGACGGCGTGGGCTCCGTAGCGTTCGATTTCGCCCGTGATAAGGTTACGGCAGATAATGCCGCGCGCTTTGCCGTCGATGACGACAAGATCGAGCATTTCGCGACGAACGTAGGACTTGACCTTGCCGGCGGCGATCTGACGGTTCAGGGACGCGTAGGCGCCCAGCAGGAGCTGCTGTCCGGTCTGACC
>CACYBR010000480.1 GCA_902772705.1 uncultured Planctomycetota bacterium | reverse complement strand
AACAAGTTTTCCTACACGCCGACGACCGCCGATTACGATATCAAGGTCGTCGCGCTCGGAACCGGCTATTCCGAAGGATGCGTCTCCGAGGTCACGATCGCGGCCTCGTCGACTCCGATTTCATTCGAGTACGACTCCACTGGACGCAAAGCGACCGCCGAATGGTCCGCGATTCCCAGCGCCGCAACCTACAAGGTTCAGCTTTCCAAGAACAACGGGCAAACGTGGGCCAACTACAAAACCGACGTCACGACGACTTCGATCACGGCAAACGGTCTTTACGTCGGCAATTCCTACGGCTTCCGCGTCTACGGAATCGACGCTAACGGTAAGACGCTCGAACGTTTTTACGAAACGACGTTCGCCCCGTTTGCTTTGACCTCCTCCGTGACGGAGTATGTCGTCGGCTCGCCCGTTACGGTCGCGCTCAACGCGGCAGAAAGCGCTTCTGCCACTCTTCGATGGTATTATGTAACGAATTCCGGCGACGTCGAAATCACGGCGGCGCGGAACAAGTTCGTGTACGCGCCGGCGTCGGGCGATTATAATATCAGGATCGTCGCAACCGGAACCGGTTATTCGGAAGGATGCGTCTCTGAAACGACAATCGCGAGACCAACGACGCCGGTTTCATTCGAGTACGATTCCGCCGCTCATAAGGCGACCGTCTCGTGGATCGCAATTCCCGGCGCCGCAACCTATAAGGTTCAAGTCTCCAAAAACGACGGCGCGACCTGGCCTAACTACAAGACCGGACTCACGACGACGTCGGTCGAGGTTAGCGGACTTTACGTCGGCAAATCTTATGGGTTCCGCGTTTACGGCGTCGCCGCCGACGGCTCGCTTCTGGAAGATTACCACGAAGTCTTCTATTCGCCGAAGAACGATTCAAACGCGCTGCTCGACGAAATCTTCGCCGACTTCTTCGCCGACGAACTCTTCGAAGAATTCTGAGCGAGCGGTCTCCAGAGGTCCGGCGTCGTCAGCGCGAACCTGACGAACGCCGGAACGGTTAAGCGGATACGGACGCCGAAGGAAACTACGTTCAGACTGCGTTGGGTCCCAGTTCCACGACGATAACTTCCAGAATGGAGCGAGGCGCCGAGAATGACGTTTCGTTCGTAATCTCGGAGACCGCGCAGATCGCGGGCAAGGTCGAGTTCGGCAAACCTTCGGGTTGCGATTATGAGACAGGCAGACGCGGGTTCGTCCTCGCGGAGGCGCGTCAGTCGTCTCGTAATCGCTTATGGAGGTCCAGACCGACGGTCCGCGCCGTCTCTGGTCCCCAAACGCAGCGGCAGGCAATTGTCAACGCCCTTCAACGAGACGACTTGCGTCGAAAAATCGGCGGCGTTACGGATGGTCGTTCAAATGGATCGCTCCGTTTGGGACCAAGCGGAACGCCAACATCTGCGTCTGTTGCCGTTAAAGCGTTCTTGAAATATTGAAAAAATTAAAAAAAGAATCGAAACAATCTATACCGCGGGGTGTTTCTGTCGTACAATGGCTTCATGTTGGTCAACGCAGTCGAGGTTTTTTTGCGGCCGCCCTGCGTCGAAAAGCTTTTCATCATATTTTGGGAGATTCAAGATGAGAAACGGCTTTTTTTCTAAAGGGATGAAATCTAAAGGTTTCACTCTCGTCGAACTTCTGGTTGTTATCGCAATCATCGGCATTCTTATCGGTCTTCTTCTACCCGCCGTCCAAGCGGCTCGCGAAGCGGCGCGACGCATGCAGTGCACAAATAACCTCAAGCAGATTACGCTCGCGTGCCACATGTATCACGACGCGAACAATTCGTTCCAGCCTTCGCGCGGCGGCGGCGACGGCTGCGGAGATTACGGATGGATCGGACACCACGTCTGGATTCTTCCCTACGCGGAGCAGGCGGCGCTCTACCAAACGCTCGAATCTAAGAATTGGCCCGCCGTTCAGGGCAACGGCGATCGTTCCTATTCCGTCCAGATTTCATACCTGATGTGTCCCTCGGACGCCTCGTCAAGGAATAAAACGGGCTGGGTAAACGACGCTGGAAGGACGAACTACGCGGGAAGCTGGGGCGACTCGATCTGCCAGACGGACGAATCTTCGATGACGTCTCGCGGTTTCTTCCCCGGAGGCTTGTACTCGCGCGCCGCGATGAATAACTCGCGTCACGTCGTCACGCGTACGATGAGCTCTATCACCGACGGCACCTCAAATACGATTGCGTATTCCGAGATGGTCTGCGGCGATCAGCAAGGCGTCAACAAGGTTAAGGGCGGCATTGCGCTCTATAACGGAACGATCACGCTTCCGCGCAATATCCTGAATCTTGTGAGTTCGGCGGACCGCAACCTCTTCACGGGCAACGCCTGCACGTTTGAACGCGGTCAAAACTGGGCGGAAGGTTCGGTAAGCATCACCGGCTTCCAGACGATTCTTCCCCCGAACTCTCCGAACGCGCGTAACTACGGCGGCGGCGCCGGACAAGCGGGCTGGGGCTACGGCATCTGCTCGGCTCAGTCGAACCATAGCGGCGGCGTCAACGCGGCGATGGTCGACGGAAGCGTCCGCTTTATCTCCGACACGATCGACTGCGGCGATATGGACGCCGACCCCGCGAGCACCTCCGCCTACGCGACGATTTCCGCGTCGCACGGCAAGGAATTCTCCGGCAAGAGCCCGTTCGGCGTCTGGGGCGCTCTCGGCACGATCGACGGCGGCGAATCGTCGAGCAACTGACCTGAAGTCGTAAACTAACAACGCGACAGGCGTCGTCGTCTCGTTCAGAGACGACGACGTTATTCTTCAACATCAATAAAGGACGCTACTATGAAAACGCTAAAGATTACGGCGGTCGTTGCGATTCTATGTTCACTCGTCGCGACTCTGGGATGCTCCGGCAAACCAAGCGGATTCCCTAAGGTCTCGCCCTGTACGATCACCGTCGTCAACGGTTCGACCCCGATCGAGGGCGTCGAAGTCGCGCTGATTCCGGACACGCCGATCGCCGGCGTCATTGCAGGCGGAACGACGGACTCGCAAGGCGTTTGCGTCGTCAAAACGACGTTTGCCAACTTCTCGGCGCCCGGCGCGCCCGCTGGGAACTTTACCGTAACGCTCCGCAAAGATCCAACTCCGAGCAAACCGGAATTGAGCGCCGAAGAAATGTCCTCCATGGATCGTACAGACGTCGACAAGTACAACAAAGAGCGCGAGGATGAAATCAAGAAAATGCCTAAGATTATCCCGCCAAGCCTCACCAGTTTCCAGACCTCGCAGGTCAAACTCTCGACTCCGAACGCCTCGGAACTGACGGTCGACATTTCTCAATATTGACCGTCCCCGCTTCCCGTGTTTTTGGGGAGCGTCTTGCGGTCCATTGAACATTAAATTATCGAGAGGGGAGTTTTCCTCTCCCCTCTCGCCACGCCGTGAGCGTTGCTCAACATACGGCGATTCATCTCAGCTCCAGAGCGCGACGCTCCTTTTTCTTCTGACTCTGGAGAAGTGTCGCAACGTACGCCGCATGTTGTAAACCAGATTGATCAAACCGATTTTCGCACGCGCTTGATCGAGCGCGATTGTTCTGCTCATAAGACCGTCTCGTCTGTTCTTTATGTCGCCGAATATATGTTCCATGCGCCTGCGGACATAATCTTCATTGTTTTCTGCCTCCTGTTCGGGCGTAAGTTGAGTTTCTTCCCGGAAACAAAGAGCGCCAAGGTCAAATCCGACTCTCCCGCATTATTTCATACGCGCAAAGAACGCCTTCGCAATAGAGCGCGCAACTCCGACGAGCGGCGCTATAACGCCTGCTGTCTTTCCCGCGCCTATATGACCCTTCGCGATTACGAATCGGCACGCTCCGCCTTGGAAACCGCCGCCTCCCTCGTGTCGAGTCGCTCTCAAGACGACGTCTTTCTGCTTCATTCCCTGTCGAGCCTCGCCGAACTCCAAAACGACGCCGACGCCGCGATTCGTTATCAGGAACGCTTGTGCGAACTCGACGATTCACGCGCCGAAAGCGACCGTCTTCTAGCGCTCTATCGTCGTTTCGATCGAGCGGAAAAGGCGCGCGAATACCTCAAGATGAAGATTCTGCCTCGCGATCCGCTCTGGAAACAGCTTGAAACGATCGACGTGCTAGCCTCTGTCGGCGATTACGTGGAAGCGCTCGAGCTCGTCGACGATATTGAGCGGCGCTATCCCGATTCGTGGGAAGTCAGCGCGCGTCGTCTCGAACTCGAAGCATGGACAAACGCGCCGGAACTGAAGGACAAACTCAACGACGAAGAAGACGCCCGACCGCTCTCTTTGAAATCCGCTCGCGAAACGGCGCGTCAACGCGACCGTCAGATTCCCGCAAGTTCGATCTCTGGCGACGCATGGTCGCTCGGTAATCTCAAAGGCTCGGCTCTCTACGGGCTCGATTCCCCGCAAGATTACCGCGAACTCGCCAACCAAACCCTCCTCGCCGTCTATCGCGATAAGCTCGCGCTCGACGACAAGGCGCGACGCTCGACGAGCGCCGCCTTAGCGCGCCCGCAGGCTCCGACCCACAACTTTCCAACCTACGGCGCAGCGTTCTTCTATCGCCAGGCGCTACGCGATCGCGCCGAGTTCGCCGAAACTCGCAACGCATTGCGCGCCGATCGAATCGCGACCTTCGTCGACCGTTTCCCGGTCACAGACGACGTCGACGGGCTGAAACTCCGCTTCGCCGCGCTCGAGTACGCGCTCGCGCTCGACGCCAACCTCGCGCAAGGAGGGCGACTCGACGACGCGTCCCTCAAGGAACTGCAAGACGAGGCGAATCGAATCGCGCTCCAACTTTCGCAAGTCGAGGACTCCTGGCGGGCTGAGGTATACCCGACGGTTCTCGCGCGCTTGACGGCGCTCGAGGCGTCCAACGAGGCGACGCGAGCGTCCGACGCCGCGTTCTTAGTCGAATCGCTGGAAAAATCGTACGCGCACGGCTCCTTCGAACGAGACGCCGCGATCTGGTCTCGTGCTGCGGCGAGCGTCTCCGCGCTGAAACGTGCAAATCTGACGGAAGCGGCGCGACGCGCTCAGGCAATTCTCGAAAAGGCAAGCGCGCGCGATTACAACGTTCTGCTCAATACGGACGCGGAAGCGAGCTACGTCTCCTTCGAGGACTTCGAAGCGTCGGTTCAAACCGCCGGAGCACAAATTCAGCGTCAGGTTCGCAACGTCGCCGACGTCGACCGGGCGCGCGAAAAGCTCGGCGCCGCCTTCGCCGCGAGAATGACGCTCGATCTGACTGGCGCCTTCGCAAAGGAGGATCGAGACGAACTCGAACGTGCGCGACGCTCGTTGGAATATTGGACGACCTTCGCCGAAAAGATTTCCTTCGGACGCTCGGTTCTTAGCACGTTCGTCGAATTGCGTCGCGCCGACCTAACGGGCGCAGGCGAGGTTTCAAAGGCGACGCGCGACGCGTTCGACGACCTTGAGGCGAAGATTTACAAAGCGCTCGACCTTGCCCTCGATTTGGATCGTCGACTGAACGAGGCGTTTGCGGAAAAGCTCGACGCGCGCGCTTCCGTAGCGCCTAATCTCGCGACGTCCGACGTTTTCACGTATCTCACGCGCAACGATCAGGTCGCCTTCAATCTGGCGGCGTATCTCATTGACAAAACGCTTTACGGCTCCGAACACGCGGAGTCGACCGTCGAGGCGGGCAAACTGTTGGAAACGGCGCTAGCCGTTCTCTTTACGCTCGACGCGCTCGACGCCGGCGGACAGAAGTCGATTGCGTTTGAACGTGTCAAACGTTTTGAGCTATATCTCACGAAACTCGAATCGGAAACGGACACGCGGTCGTTCAAACGTTACACGGAAAAGATCATCGAGACAGAAAGTTGCGTTAAAGCGCACTTGCAAGGAGACGTCAGGCCGGACACGGTCGACGTTTTACGCGCAAGGGCGCTCGCCAACCTGAGCGACGCACGCGTCGGCGTCCCGTCGGAAAACAAACCGCTCCTCGTCGCTCTGGCGCTCTTGGCGAAGTATGAAAATAAAAACCTCGAAGCGCTCGATTATCTGGAACAGGTTCAATGCGTTGGACTTGCGGAAATGAAGGCGCGCGAACTCGCGGCGCTCGAAGCGTTTCCCAGCGACGAAGACGAGAAGATCGTAGAACGCAGGAAGAGAGCCGTCGCCTTCTTAGTCGGCGGACGACTCGACGAAAACGAAGGCGCGCGACTTTTAAAGGCGCTCGTTCTCGCTAAAGAAGACGCGGAAGCAGACAAAATTCGCAAACGATTGCAGAAATTCGCGACTTCGCAAACGATCATAACAGAGTTGATCGACTCGCTTAACGAAAAGGTGGAACGCGGAGAGCCGCTCGACGACGAGGACGCGGTTTTCGCCGATCGCGTCTTCCGCACCCCCGCTTGGTCGAACGTCGATCCCGTCGAGCTTGCGACGCTCCGCGGAAAGGCGGCGCTCGCGCTCGCGGCGGCGAATCGCCTGACACAGACGAACGAAAGACTCGAAAAGCTTGTGAAAAATTCTCCTGGCGCCGTCGAACTCGCCGTACGACTCGCCGACGTTAAATTGAGGCTCGACGACGTCGACGCTGCGAAGAAGCTCCTGAGCGCCGTCGCCGACAAACTGCCAAACGACGCCTCCGTCGTCGCCGATTTCGCCTCGACCCTCGCTCGCGCTGGGAATGTCGACGACGCAAAGGCGAAACTCCAAGAGATTTACGCGCGAAAACCGGAGGAATATTTCTCCGCGCGTTCGAAGCCTGACTTCTGGACGGAAGACGACGATCTCGACCTGCTCCAATGTTTATCGACGGAACAGATCGCTCCGCACGCCTACGCCGTCGTCAGCTTCCTGCTCGAACTCCGCAAGCGTCCTGAAAAACGCAAAAGCGCCGAAGCCTTAATCGCAAAGATCTGGAACGCCGACGACTCCGGTAAAGACGTTCGCGACGCCGTGCGAAATTCGGCGGCAAAGCTCTTCGCTCTGTCGGAGGATCCCGCGTTCTTCGACAACCTGAAAGCGTGGATTCTCGACGTTCTTCGCCCCAACCCGGACGATAAGACGCCCTACGACGATTACGTCGACGTCCATCGCGTTGTACAGTGGGACGACAAAGAACCCGTCCTCCTTACGAACGCCGTTTTGAATCTTCCCGACACGCGCGCTTTAGAGGAGTTTCTACTCGACGTCAACGCCATCGATCAGGAATACGCGCGGCGTTGTCACTAACGAGCGCCGCTAAAATCTCCGCGATGCTTGACGGAAGGTACAACGTCTCGCAAAACGACCTTTACGCGACCGCTCGTTCAATTCTGCGCCACCGCATCGTTCTCAACTTTGAAGGACTCGCAGAAAACGTCTCTACCGACGCCATAATCGACGACGTTCTACGTGCGCGCCGCGAGCGCAAAGGCGACTCGAACAATGTTTGATTCACAAACCTTAAAAAAATTCGAGTATCTTTCGCTCGCGTCGAGCAAGCAGTTCGCCGGTCAAAGCGCCGGGGAACGACGCAACGCCAAGCTCGGCGGCGGCGTGGAGTTCGCAGACTATCGCAATTACGCGTTCGGAGACGACGTTCGCAACTTGGATTGGAACGTCTATGCGCGCTTTGAGACGCTCTATATCAAACGGTTTCAAGAAGAAGGAGATATTCCCGTCTACTTCTTTTTGGACGTTTCGAGCAGTATGGGCGAGGACGCGACGGCGGCGAAATTCGACTACGCGAAAAAGATCGTCGGCGCGCTCGGGTACGTCTCACTCATGAGATTCGACTCAGTCTCCGTTTTCCCCTTCGCCGACGACGTCGTGGACGCATTCCCTCTCTCGCGTGGCAAGGAGAAGTTCCTGCCCCTTGCGGATTATCTCGAGGCGTTGCGACCGCGCCGTGCGGAAACGAGGATCTCCAATTCGATTCAAAGCGCGTTGAAAAAGATCGTTAAGCCGGGACTCGCCGTCGTCGTGAGCGACTGCTTCGACGCGAACGGTCTCGACGATGCTCTGGAACGACTCCTCGCGAGACGATTTGAGCCGCTCGTTCTGCATATTTACTCGACGGAGGAAGCCCTGCCGACCGAAACGGGCGACTTTGAATTGATCGACGCGGAAACAGGTGAACATACTAAGGTTATGATCGACGAAGCGACTCTGAAACTCTATAGAAAACGATTCGACGCGTTCCTCGCAAAAACGCGCAAAAGTTGCGTTCGTCGTGGCGCGCGTTTTTATTCGACGGTGATCGACGTTCCGTTTGAAAACTTTTTGCTCGAAGTCGCGCGCGACGTCAAAGTAGGTCGTTAAATGCTTTTTTCCAACGCGATCGCATTATGGCTTTCAGCGGCGATTCCAATCGTCGTCTACGCTTATTTCATACGCCGAAAAACACGCGAACGGGTCGTGTCCTCCTATTTCCTGTGGCGCGACGTTCTCGTTCGCGCCTCGTCTCCGACGCGAGGTTTTCGCGCAAGAAATATATTCTCCATGCTACTCGCTACGACGATCGCGACCTCACTCGTTCTCGCCTCCGCGCGTCCGACTGCGAAAAACAACGTCGACGACGCGCCTTTGATCGTCGTCTTCGACAATTCCGCGAGCATGTCCGCGCGCGATTCGAATGGAGCGTCCCGATTCGAACGTGCGAAGTCGATTCTCGCCAAAATCGTCGACAATAAGAGCGACGCTCGGGAAATACTCCTGCTAACGACCGGAGGATCCCCGAACGTTCAGCGAGGCTTCACGCGCGAACATTCGGCGTTGCGCTCCGTCGTCGACGATTTGTCCCCGACGCGCGAGCCTTCTGCGGCGCTCGAAACCCTGCGGCGCGCCCTCTTCTTCCAACGTTCGCGCGGCGACGACGCCAGAATTCTTTTCCTCTCCGACGGCGCATTTGACGAACGCGACGATGTTCTCGCCCTCATTCGCGAAAATCCGACGATATGCCTCTATCGAATCGGCGAAACGCTCGGAAACGTCGCCTTGTTCGCCTGCGAGCCGCGACGAAGCCCGACCGGCGATCAGTCCTTTGAGACTTTCGTCGACGTCGCGAACTTTTCCGAAAAAGACGTTCTGGTCAACGTAGAGTTCTTCCTCAATGGCAATCTTCTCGACGTTCTTCCCCTCTCGTTAAAACCGTCGGAACGCGTTCAGAAAGTCGTTAAGAACGAATCACTCGACGGCGGCGATTTCGTCGCCAGACTCGCTTTCAACGCTCACGACGTCGAACTCAACGCCAATCTCGAAGACGACGTCGTCGAAACGACTCTCCCGCCCTTCCCAACCGTCAACATTCTCCTCTGCGGCGACTCCGATCAGTTCGTCGCAACCGCCTTACAGGCGCAACCAAACGTGAACGTCACGAAAATCAGCGCGATTCCGAACTCCCTCGACGCCGACGACCTGCTCGTTCTCGTCGGCGACGTTCCCGAAACGATTCCACGAGGAAAAGTCGCCTTCGTTTCCCCGTCGTCTGACTGTCAAATCTTCTCGCTCGGAGAAAGAATCGACGAAACCTTCGTCGACGACGCTCAGGACTCCGTCCTTGCACGATACGCCAATCTGACGGGGCGAACGTTGCGCGGGGTACGAGAGTTCAAACTCGCAGAAGGTTTCCTTTCGACCGTCTACGCCAAGACTCCGGAAGCGCCCGCGTTACTCGAAATCGGTCCCGCCGACACGCTCGACGACTCGCGCTATTTCGTTCTGAACTTCGAGACGTCCGACTCGACCTTTGCGTTACAAACCCTTTTCCAATAGTTTTTACGAACCTCGTCGGCGCGGCGCGCGGCGTTCAAGACCAAGATTGGAACGCGATCGGCGCGCGTCCCGTTGCAGAATCCGATTTGCGCGTCGATTCAAGCGTCTTCGCCGGACTCGAAAACGAGGTCGAAACGCTCGCGCGCGTCAAACGCCCGCTCTGGAACGCGCTCGCAATTTTCGCACTCATTTTGGCGCTTGTTGAATTTTACCTATACTGCCGTCGACGCGTCGAATAACCGACGCGCCAAGACTTTACATCGTGCGGAGCGACTATGTCGTTGTACTTTACGCATCCGAATTGGTTATGGTGTGCGATTCCGATCGTTTTAACGCTCGCGGTCGCTCGAAAGCGTAGCCTCGTCGAGTTTTCGTGCGCAAGACGCCGTGCTATTCTGACGACGCGCGCCGTCGTTTGCGCAGCGATTCTTCTCGCGCTCGCCGTCTGGCGCCCCTTCGAAGCCGACGTTCTCGCCAACGCTCCAAACGCGACCGCGTTCGAAGTTGCGACGGAAGTTCGCGAATCCATCCTGCCGGAGATCGAAAGGATCGCTCTGGAAAATTCGGACAACGCAGACTTGCAAGCGTTAAAAACGAAATTGCAGAACCTGTCGACGGAACTCACTAATTCGACGGACGATCCGAAAAAGGGCGTGGCTCTCGTCGCGCAGATGGAGCAGGAAATCCAGAACGCGATCGCCGCAAGCCGAATTGAGGCGACCGACTCGGCTTTGAAGGAGTTGGGAAATGCGCTTTCCGGGATCGAGCAGACACAGAATATCGCGCGCGCGTTCGCGGAAGGCGACTACGAGACGGCGGCAGATAATCTCGAAAAACTCGACTTTGAGAAAATGTCCGCGCGCGATCGCCAGACGCTTGCGGAAAAGCTTCGAGCCGCCGCTGCGATTATTCGCAGTCGCAAAGACGAACAAACCGCGCAACTCACGGAACAGCTCGCCGACGAACTCCAGGCTGGAAAATGCGCCTCATGCAAAAACACGGCGTGCAAACTCGCCGACAAGGCGCGCGCTCAGAAAAAGAATAAGGAGTCGGCAAAACAACTCGACTGCCAAATGGCGCGCTTGGGATTATGCAAATCGAACTGCGCCGGCGCCTGCGGATCGTGCGCGCAAAATAGCGCCAATCAGCAGTCGGGCGGTAAAAACGGCGGACAAGACGCCGTCAAATCTCAAGACGCCAATTCCAACGCCCAAAGCGCGCAAAAAGGTTCAAATCACTCGGGCGCGAAATCACTCGAATCGTCGACCGCTTCCGACCCACTCTCCGGCAAGGACGTTAAACTCGATTCGAAGCGCAACCTAACGCAACTCACAGGCAGTGAAAACGAGAAAGGCGACTCCCAAGTCGAACGCCTCAGCACAAGCGATTCGACCGTCTCCATTGAAACGGTTCGCGAACGCGACGACGCAAACCGGGAGTACGAAAAACAGCTCGAAGCCGCTCTCGACGACGACAATATTCCCCTCGAACGCCGCCGAATCGCACGCGACTACTTCGACGCGCTTAGAACAAGTCAAAACACCGAAGAAGGCGAAGCGGAATAAGCGCCAACGCTCGGGCGTTGGATCCCGGTATCGCGCATGAACACGTCCTCTTAGTCATACCGTACACGGCGCGAAACTACAGCCTTCCCGTTGGTCAGGCGTCCGGAGCAATTAGAAACTATTCGTTGCGCTTCGAAAGAAACAAAAAAGCCCCGATCTTGCGACCGAGGCTTTTATATATCAAAGTAAAGCTAAATCACACAGCGCTTGCCTTT
>CACYBR010000479.1 GCA_902772705.1 uncultured Planctomycetota bacterium | reverse complement strand
TATAAGGAAGAAATCGAACACTGGGCATGGTGCGTTAAAGAGAACCCGAACTGCGCCGATCCTGTCGTTCAGCCACGTTGCAATCCTCGAATCGCGCTCGGCGACGCGGTAATCGCGCTCGTTACGAACATAGCGGCGGACAAGGGCGAAAGCGTCTCCTTCAAAGAATCCTGGTTCGATCCGGAGGACGACGAGACTCCGGAAAACGATCTGGGCGTCGAACGCGGCGTTCCGAACATCGATCAGGAAAAGTACAAGCTTTGAACGCAATACGGGGCGCGTTCCTTCGCGACGCGATTAGAGCGCGCCTTTCCAACGGAGACGCTCCTGACCTCAGGAGCGGACGGTTATCCCAGAAAACATACCTGTCCGTCGCGCCGCGTTTCATCGCGCGGTTTCCCGGGCATAGCATATCAGGTTGAAAAATGGAATTAAATTTAACGCCCGAACAGAAAGATATCGGTAAGGAAAACTTTCTTGCCGCGATCGGCAGTCCTCTGACGCGCCGTGATTTCCTCAAGCAGTCCGCGCGCGCGGACCTCTCGTCCGGCAAGGGAATCGGTTCCTATTACTTCAAGTACGGCGTGGTCGACGAGCCGGTGCGCGTCGCCGTTCTTGGAACCGGCGACGAAGGTTCCGTCCTCATCGGCGGGATCAATCCGAAATACATTCGGGTCGTCGCGATCGCCGACTGTCGACCGTACAATCAATACCGAGCGTTCCACGGCGACTGCTACAGCAGCACGGCGGCGGCGGTACGTCCGGGCCTTATGAAGAAGTACGGGTGGAAGACGGAAGCGGAAGCGCGTCAACATGTCAAGGTCTACGAAGACTATCGCGACCTTCTCAGGGACGCGGAGAAGCTCGGAATCGAAGGCGTCATTATCGGACTGCCGCTGTTCCTTCACGCGCCTGCGGCGATTCTCGCGATGCGCGCCGGCTGCCATGTTCTGACCGAAAAGCTCATGGGTCATTCGGTCGCGAAGTGCAAGGAAATGATCCGAGTCGCGCACGAGACGCACAAGCATCTCGCGATCGGTCACCAGCGGCATTACAACATTCTTTACGATCACGCGACGGCGCTGATCAACTCGACGGCGATCGGCGACGTTCACTATATCCGGGCGCAGTGGCACCGCGGCAATCTTCCGGGCTCCGACAGCTGGCAGCAGCCGCTTCCGGAAGGCTCGAAAGCGTCGGACGTTAAGAAGGGCGAGTTGCTCCGCGAATGGAAGGATTGGAACGACGCGGCGGACGAGTTCAAGGCGACGATCGTCCGTTCCGAGACCCTTCTGGACGAGATCAACGCGCTTCCAGACGATCAGAAGACGCCGGAGAAAATCGACGAAGCGAAGCGACTTTCCCATGACAAGGTCGCGGCGCAGCGCGATCTTGACGCGCTCCAGAAGAAGATCGATCAGAAGCGCGCGCAGCTTCTCGACTACGTTCTCATCGAGGGCGGCGAGCTCAACGGCGTGAAGTATGGCAAGGCGGAGGATTACGGCTACGAATCCGCAGTGCGCAAGGAAGGGGACGAGACGTACGAACGTCCGGCGATCGAAGAGCTCATTCGCTGGCGTCTCTGGGATCGCACCGGCGGCGGCCTCATGGCGGAGCTTGGCAGTCACCAGCTTGACGCGGCGTCGATTTTCATCGCGGCGATGCACGGCGGCAAGAAGCAGCGTCCGCTGACGGTTTCCGCGTCCGGCTCGCGCTCTCTCTTCAGCCCTCTGGATCGCGACGTCGACGACCACGTCGCCGCGCTCTACGATTATCCGGCGGCGAACTACGACCCGAACGACGAGCTCGGCAAACAGCGTAAGATCACGGTTGCGTATGCGACGATCAACGGAAACGGGTTCGGCGGTTACGGGGAAGTCGTCTTTGGCACGAAGGGCACGCTCCAGATCGATTCCGAAAAAGAAGCGTTTCTTTATCGCACCTCCGCGGTCAACGACAAGACGAAGGTCGCCGGCTCCAAGGGCAATCTCGACGTGGTCATTTCGGAGGACGGCGATAAGCTTTCTTCCGCGATCGGATACGAAGCCGTTTATGCGACCGACGTCAGCCGCGGATACTGCGAGGAACTCGAACACTGGGCGTACTGCATCCGTAAGAATCCGGAAGCGGATCCCGAGAAGGTGGACGAGGAGATCATGCCGCTCCTGACCGCCGCGTATGGCAAGAAGGCGTTTGGCGACACGGTGAACGCGAAGCCGCTGTTGCTGACGCGTTGCCGCGGCGAAGTCGCGATCTGGGACGCTATCATCGCGCTCGTAACGAACATCTCGGCGAACCTCAACGCGACCGTCGAGTTCAAGGACTCCTGGTTTGACGCGGATTCTGACGAGACGCCAGAAGCGGAATACGCCGAACGACTCGTTCGTAACAACGCTGTCGCGGGAACTTCCGAAGAAGCGATCAGCGAACTTGTTCAAACCGCAGTCGCCGACGCGACTCCGCATCTTGACCGTCCGGAGTATACGCTCTGAGACGCTTAGAGCTCGACGAACTTGCATAAAAGAGGCGCGTCGCCACGCTATCGCGCGTTGGCGGCGCGCCTCTTCGCTTTTGCGACAGGACGAAGCGATATGACGATCGCGAGAATGGATTTCTCCCAGAGAACGCAGCGACGACCTGACGTCGTTAGCCGACGATTTCACCTGCTTTCGGCAGGTTTGATAAACGTTAGAGTTCCGTACCCTTTTCCAGAATATCGAGATATGGTTGGAAGCGGAATGCGTTCTCCCGACGGTCTTGTAATTAAAATCCATTTGGTTCAAGACAACTTAGCTTACTGACTTGTCAACTAAAGACGTCTTGAACCTACGAAAAAACAATATCGGAGGAAGGGGCGAAGGCTCGCTTTGCTTTTTACACAATGGTACGGACGCTATCCAAAGCGCGCAATAAACCTGTAAACCTTCTTGTATTGTTTGACTTGACG
>CACYBR010000478.1 GCA_902772705.1 uncultured Planctomycetota bacterium | reverse complement strand
TTTTTCTTTTCGTCTTGCGCGGGAATCGGTTCCGCGTCGGCTTCGTCGGCGCGTTTCGTGTTGATTTTGCTCTTGAAGGGTTCGGACATGACCTCGTTGAGGCTGGACGCGGCGTCGTCGGAACAATAGAGGAAGAGGACGGAGAGTCCCAGTTCGTTCGCGATTGGGAGACCTTCCTTTTCGCCGAGGACCGAGAACGCGGTCGCGTAGGCGTCGGCGAGCGCGCAGGAGAGGGACCTGCTGTCGTTTGAGACGACGGAGACGGAACCGAGCCGCGTGCCGGGAGCGTCGTTGACGTTGATCATCTCGGTCGGTCGTCCTGTGCGCGGATCGATGAAATGGGAGAATCGGACGTCGCCGACCTGCAGATAGTTGTTGTAGTCGCCGCTGGTCGCGAGAACGCCGCTTTCTTCGGAAGAATCGAAATACAGGAAACGGTAAACGTCGGGGAAACGAGACGCGTTTGGATCGAGGAGTTCAGGCGTCTGGATTCCCAGGGTCCACGGGACGGATTCGCCGGAAATAGGATCGAGCTTTTTGCCGCGACAACGGATTTCCCCGCCGACTTCGACGAGGTAATCGTTGAGTCCGGCCTTTTCAAGCGCGTTGGCGACGAGATCGACCGCGTAGCCCTTGGCGACGCTGGAGAGGTCGATCGTGACGTCCGGGTTGGATTTGCGCAGCGCCGGGGCGGGGCTGATCCTTGCTTCAAGCTTATCGTAGCCGACGCGCGCGCGCAGCGCCTCGATCTCTTCGTCGGTTGGAAGGGACGCGAGGGGCGACTTGTTAGGGCCAAAGCGATACAGATTCACGAGGGGCGCGACCGTGACGTCGAACGCGCCTTTCGTCTTGCTGGAAACGGAGAGCGCGTCGGAGACGATCTTCGCCAGATCTTCGGAGACGGGGAACCAGTCGGTGGAATCGGAACGGTTAAAGAGGGTCAATTCCGAGTTAGGGCGGTACGTAGACGCGATCGAATCGATTTTATCGAGTTCGCGTTGAACGATTCTCGCCAGAAGCTCTTCGCAGGAATTGATCAGCTCATATTTATCCTGATTTTTTTGAGGATCGTCGGCGACGCCGTCGTTGTTGAGCTTGATAAGCTGGGTCGAGCTCGCGACGATCGCCGCGTTCCACGTCGTGCCCATCGTCTGACCGCGGACCTTGAAGGTCTGACGCACGGAATTGTCCTCACGCGGCTTGTCGAAGTAGGGCTTGACCATGAAGTACGCAAGCGCGACGATGAGGAGCGCGCGAACGATCATACCGTACGCGGACGACTTCTGCTGAGGTTCCTGTTCCTGTGTTTTGTCCATTGTCTTTTTTGTCACTTCCTTCGAAGCCATGGGAGTATCCTGAATCTATTATCGAGACGAGCGCGTAGCCTGAACGATTCGCTGTAATCTGAGCGTCGCGTTACAGGATGAGCATAGCGTCGCCGTAGCTGTAGAAGCGATAATCTTCGGCGATCGCCTCTTCGTAAGCGCGTTTGATAAGCGCGTCGCCGCCAAAGGTTCGCACGAGGATGACGAGCGTCGACTTCGGCAAATGGAAGTTCGTGAGCATCGCGTCGACTGTTTTGAACCGGTAAGGGGGACGGATGAAGAGATCGGTCTGGCCTGAAAACGCCTGAAGCTTGCAGGCGTTGACGCCGGTGGAGTCGATTGTCCCGTCCGGCAGCACGTTGCTCGCCGACTCGAGGGTGCGCACCGACGTGGTTCCGACCGCGAAGACGCGTCCTCCTCGAGACTTACGTTCTTCGAGCGTGCGCACGACTTCCTCCGAGATCGTCGCGTATTCTGAATGCATATGGTGTTCGGAGAGCTTGGAGACCGTGATCGGTTTGAAGGTGCCCGCGCCGACGTGCAGCGTAACGGGGCAGATCGCGACCCCCGCCCCTTCAATCTGCGCGAGGAGCTCTTTGGTAAAGTGAAGACCTGCGGTCGGCGCGGCGACGGCGCCGGGCTCCTGCGCGTAAACGGTCTGATAATCCTCGCGGTCCGACGGCTTCATGCGGCCCGAGCGAATATAAGGCGGAATCGGAACCCAGCCGACTTTGTCCAGGAACGTAAAGGAGTCTTCTCCTTCCTCCAGAATCGGACGAACGACGAGCGTTTTGGCCTCCGTATGCGCGACGACTTCAAGATAGCGCGTGTCGCCGACGCCGCGAGAACTGAGGAGTTCAATCTTTTCTCCCGGGCGGAGATACCCGCGCGTCTTAGACATGATTTCCCAGAAACCGCGAGAATCGTACTGGAGGAAGAGGCCTTCCCAGCGGCCGCCGGTCATCGCGCGCGCGCCGATGAGCCGCGCCGGCAAAACCTTCGTGTTATTGAGAACGAGCGCGTCTTCCGGACGGAGATATTCGACGATATCGTAACAATGGCGATGTTCGATCTTCTGCGTCGCGCGATTAACGACCATCATGCGAGCGGTCTCGCGGCGCGGCAAAGGAGACTGCGCGACAAGGCGTTCCGGGAGTACGTAGTCGTAAGCGTCGAGCTCGTCCTGCGAGGGTTCGCCCGAGACGTTAACGCGAGGGGCGGCGGATTCCGGCGTGGACTGTTCCTCGGCGACGGTCGCGGTCGCTTTCACGGCGGACGGAGACTCCGGGACCGCCGAATTGGATTCTTCGTTCGTCGACGACGCGATCGATTCCGATTCGTCTGTTCGTTTGACGGGAGAGGCGGTTGGGCGCTCCTGAGCGTCGGCGAGCTCGTTTTGATTATTTTTTCTGGCTCCAGCGAACGCGGAGAATATTCTGTGGAATATATCGCTCAAAACAATAAGTCCTGAAAACGTTTGAAGGATTAAAAGGGGGCTCTGGAGATCGGGAAATCCCACCCTCCATTCTTAACTATTATACCGGATCTGACGAGGTTTAAAAGGAGCGAACGACCTTAATTTTGAACGCTTGCAACTGTTTTGTTTATAAATAGTTAACGAAGACTTCGCCGGCGTTTTCACGCGGCGCGGCTTCTTTTGAGGATTCGAGTAAAATAGGAAAAAAGGGATTGTTTAGCAGGCTTTGTGGTATTGAAGTTTTGCGTCCAAAGCTTTAATATGACGGCAGGAACGTCGCGTTTTAAGAAAACGATCCGAATGGGAGAATAAACGTTGGAAAGGCCGGGCTACAGGACAGAAGGAACGGAGGCGGAAAAAGCCGACGGCGCGGACTCGCGCGCGCGCGTTGCGTTTCTGATTCTGGAGCTGTCGATCGGCGGCGCGGAAAAAGCGCTCTTTCAGCTTGTGACGACGTTGGATCGTAAACGTTTTACGCCGGTCGTATACGTCGTCAGCGGTCGCCCTGAGGATTGGAAGAACTCGTTTGCGCCCGCGATTCGCGCCAATGGGATCGAGGTTGTGGAGCTGGGGCTGCGCGGCGTTGTCGACGCGCCGGCGAGCCTTTGGAAGTTGCGGCGCCGACTTAAAAGGGACCGCGTCGACGTGCTCCAGTGTTTTATGTTTCACGCGAACATGCTGGGGCGGCTTGCCGGGCGGCTCGCGGGCGTTCCGGTCGTGTGTTCGGGAGTGCGCGTCGCCGAGCGAGACGCGCCCCTTCGTTTGTGGCTCGATCGCGCGACGAGGCGTCTGGTCGACGTATGGGTATGCGTAGGGGAGTCGGTCGCGGCGTTTACGCGCGAGACGTGCGGGATCCCGGCGGATCGCGTCGTGTCGATACCCAATGGAATAACGGAGCCCGCGGCGACCCCGCAAGCGTGCGTGAATTCCGGGCGCAGGAGAATGATCGCCGTCGGACGCCTGACGCGCCAAAAGGGCTTTGACTGGCTTTTGGAACACGCCGATTCATGGCTGACTCCCGAGGTCGAGCGAGACTGGGAGCTTTGGATCGTCGGCGACGGCGAGGAGCGCGACGCGCTCAAACGTCTGTGCGCAGAAAAGAAGCTGGACGATTTTGTACGCTTTATGGGCTGGCGCGAAGACGCGAAGGAACTGATAGCGAGCTCGGACCTGTTTTTGCTTCCGTCGCGTTGGGAAGGAATGCCAAACGCGCTGCTGGAAGCGGCTGCGGCCGGACGCGCGACGCTGTGTCGCGACGTAGAAGGGGTCGCGGAGATACTTGGCGGGAACGCGTTCGAGCAGCGGAGCGCGCCAGACAACGTCGGCGAATGGCGTGATAAGCTTCTTCGGCTTATAGAGGACGGGTCGTTGCGCGAGACGCTCGGAGAGCGGAATCGACGACGCGTTTTGACCGAATTCACCGTCGAGTCGACGACTCGACGCTACGAGGCGCTTTGGACGCGGCTTCTGAACAATAATGGAACCTTTTTGCGGTCGCGAACGCGCGGCTGACGACGTCACTCAGGCTGGCAGAGAGAGGGCCAGACAAGGGGAAGAGATGAGAAATCGTGCGATTGCGCCGACGATAATTCCGGCGTTCCTGTTAAGCTTATGCGCGGCGATGGTTCAGGCTCAGGACCGGAACGATCTGACGGTCGACGGCGTCGCGGAGCGTTATGAGGCGCAGTGGAACGAGGTCAGCGCGATGCGTCTTGGCTTTCGCCGTGAAACGCGTACGAGGACTGCGACGAACAGTTTTGACAACTGCTACTGGGAGATGATCGGCGA
>CACYBR010000477.1 GCA_902772705.1 uncultured Planctomycetota bacterium | reverse complement strand
GCATTCGCGTCCATCGCCTCGCCTCTCGCCGTTTTTGGCGACGATCAACCCGTCAAGCCGCAGATTCAAGGCTTTGACGAAACTGATTCCGATATTGATCCCAACGCCAAGTGGGAACCGTTTACCGACCGCAAACTACGTATGGGAATCGTCGGTTTCGGACTGTGTCATTTCGGCGCTCAGTTCGGTCTTCAGGATCATCCAAACGTCGAAGTCGTCGCCGTCAGCGACCTTTTCCCGGACCGTTGCGACGGTCTCGCTAAAGCGTGTCGTTGCGAAAAGACTTACCCGTCTCTTGAGGAAATGATCAAAGACGATTCAATCGAGGCGATCTTTGTCGCGACCGACGCAGCCTCTCACGCGGATCATGTCTGTAAAGCGCTCAAAGCCGGAAAGCATGTCGCCTCGGCGGTTCCGGCTGTCTTCGGCAGTCTTGAGGACGCGCATCGCTTGTACGAGACCGTTAAGGAGACAGGGCTCTTCTACGGCATGTTCGAAACGAGCGCGTTCCACGACGACGTCTACCAGGCGCGCAAAATCTATAAAGCCGGCGGGTTTGGAACGATGGTCTACTCGGAAGGCGAGTATTACCATTATGGCGCGGGCTCTCTTGACAGCTACATGGGTTGGCGAATCGGTTTGCCTCCGCAGTGGTATCCGACGCACTCGAACGCGTATTACACCTGCGTAACGGGCAATTCTTTCACCAAAGTATCCTGCGTCGGCTACAGGAGCAAGCTCGCAGAATACCAGAAAGGCGCCAACCCGCACGACAACCCGTTCGGCACGGAAATCGCGCTTTTCACGACGTCCGAAGGCGGCTCTGCGCGTATGGCGGTGAGCTGGGACACGGCAGGCTGGGGCGGCGAAGTGGGTCGCATGCGCGGCGAAGTGGGCGCGTTCAACGGCGCCTACTCCGCGCTCAATGACGAAACGCAGAAGCTCGTCGAAGGTCTGGGCGATCTTCGCAAGCCGCAGCTCCCGCCCGGAGTCGACGCGGGCGGACACGGGGGTTCTCACGGGTATCTGGGCTCGAACTTCGTGGAGTCCGTCCTCAAGGGTCGACATCCTCTCGTCAACGTCGCCGTCGCGCTCAACACGACGGTCGCCGGCATTGTCGCGCACCAGTCGGCGTTCAAGGACGGCGAGCAGCTTGCCATTCCTCAGTTCAAGATGTGGTGATTCTTTTGCCGAAAGCAGGTCAATCCTGCGCCGAGCGCGATAACAGACAATAAAAAAGGGACGCGGCTTAAGACCCGACAGCCGCGTCCCTTTTTTCGTGTTGTTGATTCCGCACTCAGTCGCTCAAGAGCTTGAGAAACTCATTCTGCAACGTCTGATTAGCGGTTGCCAAAAGCGGTTGACGCGCCAAATCAAAGGGCGAACCGTTGACATGGGTGGCGACGCCTCCCGCCTCCAAAAGGATGCAAACGCCTGCGGCCACGTCCCAGGGATGCGCGCATTGACAACTCATCGCGTCGAACCGTCCGCAGGCGAGAAACGCAAGATTAAGCGCGGTCGAACCAGTGCGACGCATCGCCTGACAAACGGGCACAAAGCGTCTGAATACGATATAATCGGGAGAATGCTCGAACGTCTGGGTCGCGAACGAAATCGAGGTGAGCGCGTTGCGCGGATTCGTTTCCGCCGTCGTCTTGATTCGGTCGCCGTTGAGAAACGCGCCCTGCCCTTTTTCTGCCGTAAAGAGTTCGCCGGAAATAGGATTGAATATGACGCCGCACAAAATATCGTTTCCCTTGGCCAGTCCAATAGAAGTGCAGAAAAAAGGGACGTTATGGACGAAATTGGTCGTTCCGTCAAGAGGATCGACAATCCACGTGTACGGTTGGCTCTCAGGCGCCCCGCTCCCGCACTGAGACTCTCTGAGCATCTGATCGTCGGGAACGATCGACTTTGACGCCTCTCCAAAAGAAGGCGTTTTTCCCTGCGATTCTTCACCGATGAAACAGTGGTCAGGAAACGATTTCAGGACGATTTCCTCAACCTTGCGCTGCGCTAAAACGTCTGCTTCCGTCACAAGATCGGAAGGTCCTTTTTCGCGAAGCCCAACCTTTCCGAGCTTATCCTTTAAAATAGCGCCCGCTTCCTGCGCCGCATTAACCGCGACGTCTAAAAACATCGACATTTTTTCGCCTTCATAAAAAGGGCTCCAGACACGTCGGCAAGCGTGCAAACGCCCGTCACTTGAATTTATGCCATTCGGCGACGGCCAGCTCGTCGCAACGTTCGTTTTCTTTGTGTCCCGCGTGACCTTTAATCCATTCGAATTCCACGTCATGGAGCGCGACAAGCTCGTCAAGCTTCTTCCAGAGATCAAGATTCTTGACTTCGGCCCAACGTCCTTTTTCCTTTCGGCGCCATCCGTTGGCCTTCCAGGATTTCATCCACGTCGAAAGTCCGTTAAGGACATAGGAACTGTCGCTGACAAGTCGAACAGAAGCAGAACGCTTCAACGCAGAAAGACCTTCAACAACCGCCTGTAATTCCATCCGGTTATTCGTCGTTTCCGCCTCGCCGCCCGAGGATTCCATTCTCTTGCCTGTCGGACAGTGAAAGAGGACAAACGCCCAACCGCCCGGTCCGGGGTTGCCGCTGCAGGCGCCGTCGGTGTACAGGATCGTTTCAGGTTCGTCTTTCATACGACGTCTTCCATACGACTAAAGGGAACGGGTTTCGTGTCACCACGATAAAGCAGGCGTCTCGTAACGCGTACAAGGGTCGAGGACGCGCAAGCGACAGCCTCATTTTATCCCCTGCGTCCAAATCAACAAGGGCCAAACCGCGTCGAACCGACAAGGGGAACGTCGGAAGAGTCCATCGTTCGAAACCGCGTCGAACGAACTGGGATTGGGCGCCGCTTCAACAGATCAAAGACGCCTGGAAGAGAACTCGCAAGACAAGACAAGTCGAGCATGAAAAAAGCCGGAGCGCGTCCCGCCCCTTCCTTTGCTCCCCGCAACCAGAAAGGCGCGCGGACGTCGACCATTCCGAGCGGCGCAACCCCTCGTCGTATAATGGTTCTATAGGCGCGCTGGTCGTGAACTTCTGCAACAAAGTCGCGACGTCGCCATGCATCTCCCATTATTTGCGTTTGTTATATCCGCACGAGTCTTCCGTCTCTATCCCAGAAAGAGCGCTTAATCAGGGAAACCACGACGAGGCTGGGGACCGGCGTTTCCGCGAGGGGCGTTCCCGGGGGAACGATCGTTTTGTCGCGTTTCGGGGCGGTTTCGCACGTTGCCGTCGCGCCCTCTGAAAAACTGTAAGCCGGCGTTGCGTCCCTGAATAAGCTCTCTGGTTTTCGAGACCAGAACTTCCGTCATTCGATCGTTCGACCGGTAATAACTCAATTCCGAGATTCTCGCAGTCGCCTTGTCGACGTCGCCGCGCGCCGCTGCCACCCAAGCGATTCCGGCAATAGGAAACGGATCATAGTCCACGCTGCTGGAAGAAGCCGCGAGTTCCTTAAAAAGCGAGTCAGCCGCGTCCACGTCGTCTTCAGCGACGTAAACAAGCGCGAGTTGTCTCTTGGCGCGCGAAGTCCAATACTCTTCGTCGGGGAAATATTCAACCACGCTCTTCCACGCGTCGACAGTCCCTGTCTGAAGCGCAAAAACATACTGTTCTTCCACCGTGTCGAATCGCTGAATCGAGAGAGGCGGCTCGGGAACCGCGGCCGCAAGTCGCATGTTCCGTAACGTCAAAACGCCTCCGCCTACAAGAAATGCGACAACCAAAGAAATCGCCATGAGCGCGATCCGCCGTGGGGTCCAATATTTGTCGTTTGCACGGAGCTCGGCGTCCAAACGATCGATGTTCGTACGCCATTCGAGCGTCATAGTCGTCGTATTGATCGCGTGCTCAAACACCCTGCGTTCATCCTGCGACTGGAAGAACGACGGCACGTCGCTCGTGTCGACTTCGTCGGAACCACCCGAGAGTAGACTCGTCTCGCTTGAGGGATTATTCGTTTTTTCTTCAGACGCGGAGCTCGTGTCGCGCTCAAGAGGCAAAGCGCTCGCCTCGCTCTTTTCCACGTAGGAAACGTCGGACGTTTGCGTCTCGCGAGTGCGCCAATAATCGCGCTTGGCGTCCTTGAGCTCCGCAAGCAGAACGGCGGGAGACGCAGGACGATCGTCGGGCTTCTTGGCCAGCATCCGCTCAATCAGATCGGCGAGCGCTTTTGGAGTTTCGGGCCGAAGCTCGCGAATCGGACGCGGCTTTTCATTAAGGTGCTTCAGCACGACCGACAACGGCGTGTCGCCGCGAAACGGAACTTCGCCGACAAGCATATGGTACGCGGTCACGCCCAGAGAATAGACGTCGCTTCTGGAATCGAGCTTCTGACCGCGCGCCTGTTCCGGACTCATGTAAAGAGGCGTTCCCAAAGCGACCCCGGTTCGAGTCAGCGACGCCTCAGTCCATGTTTCGTCGTTTGATTCAACTGGTCTTGCAAGTCCGAAATCGACAACGTGAATGACGCCAGAGGGATCGAGAATAATATTCTCCGGCTTAACGTCGCGGTGGACCAGATTGAAATCCGCCGCGCGTTTGAGCGCCGCCGCGATCTGTTCAAGCGCGGCAAACGTTTGTTCGATCGAGAGCGGTCCGTTACGGTGAAGATACTGAGCAAGGCTCAGGCCCGCGACATATTCCTGCGCAATAAACCGATAGACCTTCGCTTGGGCGCGTCGTTTTTTCTCGGAGATCCAAAAGCGTTTTGGCGCGCAATTATCGACAAGCTCTCCGACTTCGTAGACGCGTACGACGTTCGGATGCTCAAGTCTGGCCGCCGACCGAGCCTCGTGAATGAACCTCTTAACGTAGGTTGCGTCGTCTGCAAGATCGTCCTTGAGAATCTTGAGCGCGACGTTGCGTTTAAGGGAATTCTGTTTCGCAAGAAAAACGTCGGACGTGGCGCCTCCGCCAATCCTGCGGACGATCGTATAATCCCCGAGCGTTTTGCCGCACAGATCCTGCCTCTGCGCCGCGACGGTATTAGAGGCTCGTTCCATTTCAGCGCTCCCCTTCAACATAACGCCGAACGCGACCTCAGGGGCTCTGACGTTCGCGTCCGGCTATCAGACCGCGATTGAGCAAATATAGTTTCAACGTTCGTTTTTCAACGGAAACGAACGTTGAGCTCCTCGTCAAAAGTTCAACGTGATCAGACCGTTCTTAGAAACGTAATATTCCTTGACGCCCAGTTCAGCCGCCCAAATGCGCGTGTCGCACGTCTTGAAGGGGCCGGAACCGTCGCCTTTGCCGTTGTCGTTTCGCCAGAGCCAGTCTGGAGTCGGCCAAAGAGTAAAAGTCGGCTTAACCGCTTCATAAAACGTGCGACGAACCCCTTGCTGACCATGATGCGCCATCTGGCAGAAGTCGCAGTCGAGCTTATCCTTCTGCGCCGCAAGGACGCGATCGCCGCCCTCGTAACCAAGATCGCCGAGAATCAGAATCGACTTGCCCGCGACGTCGAGACGATAGATGATCGTCGAATTGTTGATCGCGTTGTTCTGAATTTCAGGATCAAAGTCGTTGAGACATTCAATCTTGAGCGGGCCAAACTCAAAGATTTGACCCGGTTGCGGCTTCTTTGCGCCCTCGAATTTTCCGAGACCGTCAAAAATGATCTTCGTGTCGCCCTTACTGCCGGATTCATACTTGTCGAGCCATTCCTGAGTCGGGAAATTATAGTACAGTTCCTTGATTTCAAGGGACTCGGGCGCCGTCGTGAGAATTTCGGCAAGCGCGCCGCAGTGATCAATGTGCGCGTGCGTGAGGAACCATGCGTCGACCTTACCGCCGCATCTCGTCTTCAGGAGTTCGGTCAAATATGGGACATTGTGCTTCCAGCCGCCGTCAAAAACGATGGTCTGGCCCGAGTCCGTCCGAAGAACGTAGCCCATCATCTGAGGACCTTCCGTATTCGGAAGCTGCCACATCGTCATTTTGGGCGCCTTCGGATCGTCGGCGAAATTAAACGTGAGCGACTCGTCGTCCGGATTATAGTTGACGGCGGCCATGGCGGTTCCGCCCGCTTTAAGCGCGAAAGGCGCGACAAGACCGGTAAATAAAAAAGTTCTGCGATCCATGAGTTTCTTCCTTACGAGAGACGAAATAATAAACACCACGCCGGCAAAATAATCGCCGACGCGCGAATCAACGCGCTGGTCATTATACAGAAAAACGTGGTTGGAATAAACCTTGAGCGTAAAAAAACTAACTTCGTCTTCGTTCCCGCTCTCGCAGGGACCGCCGCGAGTCAATTTGACCATTCCTTCCAAACAGGCGCAGGCGCGCCAAGAGCCGCCGCAACGGCGCTTAAAAGCGCTGATTCGCGTTCATTGACAGAACCGTCGTATAAAACGCACCGCCAGCACGCTTCAAGGATTGTTTTTTTCAATAACGGAGTTGCCTGGGCAAGGTCGTTAAGGGCCAGCGTGAAAGACTCAAGCGAATAGTCCCTCGTTTTTGGAAATGGAACGGAACAGTTAAAAACGGCGGATCCGGCGAGAAAAGCCTTTTCCGCGTCGCCGACGTTCTCTTCTCCCTCATATGCCAGACAGGCAAGCGCCGTTTGAACGCTGTTGGCGACGGAACGAAACTGAGAGTAACGCGCAACGACCGGCGGAATCAGACGATAGAAAACGTCAAGTTCGCGAAGCGCAATCGTTTGGAGCGTATATTCAAAGAGATCAAAACGCCCGTCCGCCGCGCAGAAATCCACGATTATCTTGCGGAACAGCTTATAATCGTCGAGAGAAAGCGCCTTAATAAGCGGCGTGGCGACACGCACGATCAATAAACGAGCCGTTTCTGGAAGCGGTTCAATCAGCGAAACGATTCTGTCAAGCGTTTGCAAGACGTTTTCCGATTCCACGCGACGCAAAAACGCGATCTGACTCGCTCTTACGCGTTCGTCGCGACTGAAGAGAACGGCGTAAAACGCGGCCCTTGCGCCGACGGCGTCAACCAGAACGTCG
>CACYBR010000476.1 GCA_902772705.1 uncultured Planctomycetota bacterium | reverse complement strand
GTCGTCGGCGTCCTTGGCGACTCCACCTTCTTCCACTCCGGAATGACGGGCCTCATGGACGTCATTTACAACAAGGGCAAATCCACGCTCGTCGTCCTTGACAACCGCATCACGGCAATGACGGGACATCAGGACAATCCAGGCACGGGCAAGACGATCAACGGCGAGGAAACCTTCGCGGCGGATATCGCGGAAATCGCGCGCGCCATGGGCATGAAGAACGTCGCCACCGTCAACCCGCGTAATCTCGAAGAGACCTCCAAAGCGCTCAAGAAGGCGATCGAATCGGACGAACCCGAGCTCGTGATCGCGAAGGAGCCCTGCCCGCTCGCCTACAAGCAGAAGCTGACCAAGGGTATGCGCGTCAATCAGGACAACTGCAAGAAGTGCGGCGCCTGTCTTAAGCTCGGATGCCCCGCGCTCGAACGCGACGAGAATAAGACGGTAACGGTGAACAGTTCGCTGTGCGTCGCGTGCGGCCTGTGCAAGCAGGTATGCCGATTCTCCGCTCTTGAGGAATTTGATCTTGAATCGACGAAGGGAGGCCTTGTATGACGGCTCAATCGAACAAAAACGACTCCACCAGCGTCGTTCTCGTCGGCGTCGGAGGTCAGGGTATTCTGCTCGCCAGCGCGGTTATCGCTCAAGCGGCGCTGAGCGTCGGTTACGACGTTAAGACGTACGAGATTCACGGAATGGCGCAGCGCGGCGGCTCGGTCGTCGCTCAGGTTCGCTACGGCAAAAAAGTGAACAGTCCCCTTATTCCCAAGGGCGAAGCGTCCGTTCTGGCGTCTCTGGAACGCACGGAAGCGCTCCGTTACACCGACTACCTTGCGCCCAACGGTCTTGCGGTCGTCTCCGACCAGATTATCGTTCCCGTTACGGTCTCTTCCGGCGCGGCGAAGTATCCTGAGATCGACGAAGAAGGTCTCCGTAAATTCTTCCCGAATCTTGTTTACGTCCACGCGATCGAACACGCGATCGAACTCGGCAACGCGCGCGCGGCGAACGTTATCCTTCTGGGCGCGCTCTCGACAAAGCTCGACAACCTTAACGACGACGCCTGGATGGGCGCGATCAAGAAGTGCGTCAAGCCGAAGTTCCTCGACCTCAACGTCAAAGCGTTCTATCTCGGGCGCGACCTTGCGCTCAAGAACGCCTGACCGTCGTCCGCGTCATGCGTCTGACGCGAACTGCGCGGCGTCCTCCAAGGGGCGCCGCCTCTTTTTTAGAATCGTTTCGTCCAAACCGATCCAGCTTAAGGAAACTATGCCATTATGAAACTGACGTTTGAGCTTCGCCCCGGAATCGATCAGGTTGGATACGTCGACTACAACGTTCGCGACTTCCACAGCTACGACACGCGTCTGGGCGCGACCTACAACGCCTACCTCGTCCGCGACGAAAAGGTCGCGCTCATCGACACGGTCAAGGCGCCGTTTGCCGAACAGCTTAAACGCAACGTCGCCGCGCTCGTCGCGCTCGACAGCGTCGACTATCTCGTCTGTCTCCACGCCGAAATGGACCATTCAGGCGCGCTCCCCGAAATGGTAAGAGCATGTCCGAACGCCGTCGTCGTCTGCAACGCGAAATGCAGGGAGGCGCTCGCGGGATTCTACGACGTCTCCGACTGGAAATTTCAGATCGTCAACTCGAACGAAACGCTCAGTCTCGGCAAGCGTTCGCTGACGTTTGTCAACGTGCCAATGGTGCACTGGCCGGAATCGACCGTGTGCTATATGCCGGAGGAAAAGATCCTTTTCTCAAACGACGCGTTTGGTCAGCATATCGCTACGTCAAATCGATTCGACGACGAATGCGACCTTCCCAAACTCCTTGAAGAGGCGAAGAGCTATTACGCGAACATTGTCGCGCCGTACGGGCGTCAGACGCTCAAGGTTCTCGACGTCGTCGGAACCCTCGAGCTTGAACTGATCGCGCCCGCCCACGGCGTGATATGGCGTTCTCACATCAAAGAGATTCTTGACGAGTACCCGAAATGGGCCTCGGGCCAGTACGCTCCCAAGGTCCTCGTTATCTATGATACGATGTGGCAGAGCACGGAGCTCATGGCGGAAGAGATCTACGCCGGCGCGGTTGAATTCGGTCAGACGCTTGCGAAAGAGAACCCGAACGAACCACGATTGGACGTTCACCTCATGCACGCGCGCAAGACGACGCTGACTCGTATGGCGGCGGAGGCGCTCGACGCGGCTGCGATCGCGTTCGGCAGCGCGACGCTCAACGCGAACCTCATGCCGCGAATGGCGGCCGTCCTGGCGTATTTTCAGGGCTTGAAGTTCCGTGAAAAGACCGCGCTCGCATTCGGCTCCTTCGGCTGGGGCGTCGGAGGTCCTGAGGCGATCCACAAAACGCTCGAAACGCTCAAATATCCTGTTCTCGACCTCTCGCCGCTCAAAGCAAAGCAGCGCCCCGACGCGACGACGCTCGATGCGTGTCGCAACGCCGGCGCCGCGCTCGCCAAAGCGGCGTGGGAACGCTATCTCGGCGACAAGTGAACGGCGACAAGTGAACGACGACAATGTCGTTGAAAAAACGCGACGTTCGGAATCGTGTCCGAACGCCGCGTTTTTTCTTGCTTATCGGCTGTCCGCGAAACAAACAGAGGCGCGAACGCCGTAATAACGTTCGCGCCCCTGCGTTTTGAAAGACGAGAGGAACCGGTAATCAGAGCTTTTCGCCCATGATCATGGCGCATTCGATCGACTTGAGACTCATGCGGACGGTCGTCGTTCCTTTCTCCTGATCGACGCTCACAATCTCAGGATTCTGGTCGACGCGCGTCGTTTCGCCCGTCATCGGGTTCCAGAGATCGATCCACTTGAAGGTTCCGCGCAACGTCGCGTTGAATTCCGCCGGTTTGTTGGAGGAATTCGCGATGAAGTAGACCTCCGTGCCGTTCTTGACCTTGTGGATGTAGGATACCATTCCGTCAAGCTCATAGTCCCACCGGGGAACGACGTCAAGCGTTGGAAGCTCTGTTCCGTCAACCGCCTCAAG
>CACYBR010000475.1 GCA_902772705.1 uncultured Planctomycetota bacterium | reverse complement strand
GGGCGAGAGGACTCGAACCTCCACGGGATTAACTCCCATCAGGCCCTCAACCTGACGCGTCTGCCAATTCCGCCACGCCCGCGCGTATGGTGGTGAGTATACAAATTCTTTCGCCTTTGGCAAGGGGCGAATTTTAAAATTCTGTAAAAAACTGCGAACAGTCGCAAATCAGAAACGCGGTCCTGTTTTTTGCTTGACGTCTCACAAAATATTTGAACAATGGGAGTCGAACAGGGTCGCGGCGTCGCATGGACACGAGACCCTCCAAGGCTTCGCCAGTAAGAAACGCTAACATATAAATAATGGAGTCGTCATGGCAAAACCTCGCGTTGGATGGATTGGAACGGGCGTGATCGGCGGATCATGCGCCAGACGTCTTTTAGAAGCGCAATATCCCCTTGTCGTCACGACGCGCACGCGAGCCAAGGCAGAACGACTCGTCGACTCTGGCGCGATCTGGGCGCCAACAGCCGCAGAAGTCGCCGCGCAGTCGGACGTCGTCTTCTCGTGCGTCGGCTATCCTCGAGACGTTCGGGACGTCTTCTTTGGCGAGCAGGGAATCCTTTCAGAATGGTCAAAAACGAGCGCCTCTTCAGACCGTGTCTTCGTCGACATGTCCACCAGTTCTCCCGAACTGGCGATTGAAATCGCCGACGCCGCGTCGAACGCAGGCTTTGACGCGCTCGACGCTCCCGTCTCCGGCGGCGACGTCGGCGCCAGAAACGGCTCTCTCTCCATCATGATCGGCGGCGACGCAGACGTCGTTCGCAGAATCACCCCCGTCCTGCTCTGTCTGGGAACGAACATTCGCCACGCGGGAGCTCCCGGCGCTGGTCAAAGAACCAAGCTCGCCAATCAGATCCTGATCGCCGGGGCTATGGTCGGCGTCTGCGAATCGCTTCTATACGCCTATAAAGCGGGTCTCGATCTTGAGAACGTCCTCGCGTCCGTTTCAACGGGCGCCGCCGGCAGTTGGTCTCTATCGAACTATGGGCCGCGAATTCTCACGAACGACTTCAACCCGGGCTTCTATGTCGAGCATTTTGTCAAGGATATGGGCTTAGCGCTCGAAGACGCGCAGAAACTCAATCTCTCCCTTCCCGGTTTGGCGCTCGTTCGCGAACTCTATGTCGCGCTCATGGCGCAGGGCGGCGCGCGTAAGGGCGTTCAAGCGCTGATTCAGGCTCTCGCCCGTATTTCCAACGTCGACGCGTTTCATGACTGACGCGACGACGTTTGTTCATAGTTTGCGTACTCACACTGAAGGAGATAATCATGTCTGACCCCAAAACCAGTTCGCAAGCGTCGCTTTGGAACGTTCCAAATATCTTGACGATGTTAAGAATCGTTCTGGCGATTATTGTTTTCGCTATTTTCCCATTTAAATTTTATATTACCTGTCTTATCCTTTTTATTATTGCTGCAATTACTGACTTCGTCGACGGATGGTGGGCAAGAAAGTATAATCAAAAGACGCAATTCGGACGCATTATGGATCCCTTTGCGGACAAAGCGCTCGTTTGCGGAACTTTTATCTGCCTGGTTTCCGTGCCGCTAATGCACGACCTTTTCGACTGCGCAAACGCGTCCGGATCGTGCCCTATGAGCAAGCTTCCTATCGGCCTCGCTTCGTGGATGGTCATCGTCATTATCCTTCGCGAGCTTTTCGTTACGATGTTACGCTCTATGGTCGAAGCTCAGGGCGGCGACTTTTCTGCAAAATGGGTCGGCAAATGGAAGACAGGTCTCCAGTGTGTCGATCTGCCGCTTGGGTTCCTTATTCTTATCCTCAACGAGCGTAGCGGCTCCGCGCCTGCTTTCCTTAGGATTGCGTTCGTCGTCCTCCTCTATGTCGTCGTTTATCTGACGCTCTATTCAGGATGGATCTATATCCGCGCCGCGCTCAATATGAACAAGAAGATCAAGAGCGCCCCAGAAGAGACCGCTAAAGAATGATCTTCAAAATCAGCAACCTTCTTATGCGATCCCGGGCTCCGATTCTCACGGCGTCCGGGCTTTTTTTAGGTTAAAGATTTCAACCAATATGGCGTTTAAAACAACACTTCCCGAACCGCGTCGTCCCGTTCCATGGGGATTGAGTTACGCGTTTATAATCTTTCTGATTTTTGCGCTCGCCGCCCCCTTGGTTGCGGACGGACTTCTCTACCCGTTCCATTGTCTTTTTCCAGTCTTTGAAGACGAAGCATCCGCGGCGTCTAAGGTCGAGAAAGAAAGGTCTGACAACGCTGACGACGCCGACGTCCAGAAAGGAACAAACACTGGACGTGAAACTACGAATGATTTCGCCGAACAAAACGGACCTGAAGGTTACGAAACCGTTACTATCAAGGAATTCTCCGAAAAAGGAGACGTTGGAACCGCCCCCTCGCAATCCCAATCCCATGGGAAGGACTCTGTTTTCGATCCTGAGAATATTGCAACTCAACATCCTCTTGCAAGGTTGCTCATCCGCTCATACTTCACTCCGTATTTCAAGATCGTCGTCGTCTTGTTCTTTCTGGCTGTCGTTTGCTTCGCCCCATTGGCGGAAGAATTCGTTTTCCGTGTCGTTATTCAAGGCGCGACTGAGAACGCTCTCGACGTTACGGTCGCTCCTCCCAATCCAGACGCCCCGACGGCTCCTATTCAGAGCGTTGAACTCACTGACGAAGAACGGAGCCGCCTCAGACAAATCAACGGCAAATCGGAACGTGTGAGAAGAATACGCGTCGTTTTCGCGATTCTCGCGCCGGCGCTCCTTTTTGCCGCGCTTCATGCCGGCGTTCCGGAAGATCCAGAAAACCCTCAACCGCTTAACGATCTGTTTGACTCGCTCGTCACGTCGAGCGTCTCCTGTCTTTTAACTGTAATCTTTGGCGTAGTTCTACTGATTAAAAAAACGGGCGCCAGACGCGCCGATTTCGGGTTGCCCTCCAACGGAAACCTTCTCGCCTTTGTCCTTCGCTGGAGTCAAGGGGTTGGGTTGTTGGCGCTCGGGGCGCCGTTCATCTTTGGCGTTAGCCATTTCTGCGAACAAATGTTCCCCGGCACGATCGTCGCGCCCATTCCCATTCTTATCTTTGCGCTCTACGAAGGCGTCGTCTACTATCGTTCCCACCAGTTTGCCACAATTCTGGGAATGCATATGACGCTCAACTTCGTCAGTTTTGTCACGCTCATGTCGCTTGTTCTGGGCGACTAATGGAGAGACTTGTTCCCGTTTCACGTGAAACATTCATAAAAACGATGCGACAACCGTCAAAAGAAAAAGGCTTCTCGACGACCTTAACAATCGTCAGAAGCCTTTGCCTTTCATGCGCGGCGCTAAGCAAGTTGTCAACCGAGGAGGCGTTTCCCTGCGTCGATTCAGAAAACGGCGTCCGCAAGCGTCGTTGATGGGATCAACGGAAAAGCGTCGTTAAAGGAATGTTCTTTCCCGAGAACGCTGTTCGTATTGATGTTGAAAGTCGCGCCAACCGCGTTCGTAAATTCCTGCCCCCAAAGAGGAGCAATCCCCATCGCCTGAGAGGTTGCCGAAATCATCGGATAGAACTTGAGCGCATAGTCGTTAGGATTGTAAAGGTTCAGGACTCTGGTCGGCAACGAGGCGCCGGCGCTGAAACAACCGCCAGGACTGAAGGAGCCCAAATCGCATGCGGCGCTGATAAGAATGAGCGAGATCCTGCCGGTCATTTCGGTTGAAGAACTCGTTGACGTTTCGCCAGACCGTGCAATCGCCGGCGCAGTGCGTCCCTTCATATAGGGGTTCGGCGTCGTCGCAAGCGTCTGAAGCGCGGAACCGGCTACAACCGCGCCAAAACTGAAACCAATTAAAACGACGTCGTCTTTAGGATTCAGTCGGCCCATAAACTTGCCAAGCTCCGCGCCGCAGTAAAACGCATAATTCTTTTTCTCTTTCGCGTCGACTCGAATTCGAGCATAATCTCGCTCTGAATCCCATTTCCATACGACGATTCGATACTTCCTGTCGTGGCCAGTCGCAGAACGACTACGATCCAGAACAGATTTCAAAATAAAACCGCCCTGCGCCGCTGAACTCATATTGGTCTGATATCCATGCGCCCAAAACAGCGTAACGCGTCTTGGATCGTCTCCCGAAAAAAAACTTTCGGATTCCTTCTGAATCCAGGATCCGTTCTCGAAAGACCAGCAACTATAGCCAGAAACGCCCTGAGAAACGATCCAAAGTTCGTCGGCCACTGGAGCGTCTTTGTCGTCGTC
>CACYBR010000474.1 GCA_902772705.1 uncultured Planctomycetota bacterium | reverse complement strand
TCTTGGACCTTGATTCTTTCCCCCGAAGCCCGTCTGTTTGTTGGCGTCGGTCGGTGAAATGTGGTAGAATACTCTCGGCGTTAGCGCTAAACGTTTCCTCCCTCGCATCTGTAACGAACCGATTTCGCCCCTTGGGAAAAATACGACGATGATCTATACGTTAAAACTCTTTGACACGGCGCTTCTGAAATTTACTGTCGTTGAAAACCTTGCGGATCCCGTCGTCCGTATCGTTTGGCTCGATGAAAAACACAAGCGCCTGCTCCCCCTTGATATGGAGCCCCACGAAGACGGATTGTCGCGCTGGCTCAAACGTCGAGCGATTCCTAAAAATCGCGCTTTCGTCAATACGTTTCTCGCAAAATGCGGTCTGAGCGCCAATCGTCCGATGGACGTTATTTCCCTGTGCAAGGGCTTGTCGCTGAACGATTCCTATTGGATTTCAGACGAAAACGAAACCAAAACGTTTGCTCAGGTCAATCTTTACGAAAATCGTTTCAGCGCCATATTGGCAAGCGTCGCCTTTACAGGATACGGTTCGTCCGTTCGCTCCTCATTTGCGTCGTCGCCGGAGTTTACGACAAACGGCGCGCTTCCTAAATGTTGGCGGAGAGTGAGCGGGAAGGTTTTTCTCTATAAAGGAGCGACCTCGGGCGCGTCTAATACCGGAAGCGAGCCGTATTCGGAAAAATACGCCTACCTTGCGGGCAAACGACTCGGGTTCGACGTCATACCTTACAAAACGGCTCGTTGGAAAGGGCGTCTGTGTTCCGTCTGCGAAATATTTACCAGTAAAGACTTCGCCTATATCCCGGCTGGTAGACTTGTGCGCACAGGCGGCATAAAGGCTGTTCGGCGATACTATGAAACGCTGGGCGACGAGTTCGTTCAATCGCTGAATGAAATGATTGTCTTCGACGCGCTGATCGGCAATACGGACAGGCATTTTGGCAATTTCGGCGTGTTGACGGACAGCCGTGCCAATCGTATCGTTAAGCCCGCGCCCCTCTTTGATCATGGAAACTCGCTGTTTAACTACGCGGGCGATGAAAACTGGCGCTCGGAATCGGCGCTGGACGAATACGCCGCGACGCTCTTGCCATGCGCCTACGAAGACTTCTTTCAAACGGCAAAAAGCGCGCTAACCCCGAAAATTACCGAAAAGTTGCGCAAAGCGCTTGATTTTAAATTCCAAGACGAAGGGACTATTCGCTATCCCAAAGACAGAATCGCGCTCATGGAAAAGCAGATACGTAAACGAGCCGCGCGTATTTTGAAGGGAGATTAAAATCCCTTTACGGCGTTCGACTCCGTTTTAACAGACGCGGAGTCGAAAAAATTTGCAACACGCTGAAAGCGGAGAATCTTCCGTTTCCAAAGAATACAATCCATCCCGGCGATATCATGATCAAGTTTTCCGGATCGACGGATTGGATTGTTAAGGACGCGAATCGTAGGTCGGGCAAAGGGACTGGCAAGTTGACAGATAAAGAACGGAGAACCCTCGAACTGCTTTTAGAAGCTCCGGGGGTTTCGTCTCGACAAATTGCGGAGCGGTTAAACGTAAGCAGAGCGTCTGTGGCAAAATACTTGAAAACGCCGAAGGAAATGGAATTGATCGAACGAGTCGGTTCAGATCGGAAAGGGTGTTGGAATCTTAAACTTCGGCAATGATATTCGACGTCGCTTTGACGTCAGCCGCGCCTGCGGCGGTAAAAACGCCGTATTTATCGAAGAATCCTGAGAAGCCGTGCGATAATGCGTCGTCCCCTTGACTTAGGCGCTTTTATTCGCATAATGAAGACGACAAATTCCCTTGGGCGCGGTTGTTTCGCGTCCGTTTTACGTTCTTCTTCACGGCAAAGGAGACTTGTCATGAAAATTCAAGCGTTCTTTCTATCCGCGATGCTACTTCTAAACGGCGCGACGCTCTTCGCTCAGGAAACGACGGAAACGGCGGCCAACGAGACGAACGCTGCGGCGACTCGAACGATCCCCCAACCCCGATATGTGGACTGGCCTCGCAATTCTGTCGGCGTCGCTGCGGGACTGACGAAGCTCTTTCGACTGACCGACGGTCCTGCGCCGCTCTTTGGCGAGAATCTTGAAAACGCCGATTTCCCCGAGGGCTCGTGGGTTCTCGACGATCAGAAGGAACTCTGCGCCAAAACGGACGCGGTCCTATGGACGAAAGAGAAATATTCCGCGTTTCTCTGTCATTTCGAGTTTAACCTTTCAGAAGGCGCAAACGGCGGGTTCCTGTTCCAATGTTCCAACAAAGAGGACTGGATTCCCAACACGCTCGAAATCCAGCTCCTCGACGACGCGGGACAGGAGCCGAACTATCATTCATGCGGCGCGTTCTACGGGTTTCAGGCGCCATATGAGAACGCGACGAAAAAACCGGGCGAATGGAACGCCATGGATATCGTTTGCGAAGGTCGTCTGGTCTCGGTCGTCCTCAACGGCAAGCTCGTGAACCGCATCGACACGGCGGAATGGTTCGACCCCGCCGTCGGACCCGACGGAACCGAAATCGAGGAGAAGTTCCGGGGGCGAACTCTCGCGTCCTTCGAGCCTTACGGCTATATCGGGTTCCAGGGACTTCACGGCGCCGCGCCGATCAGGATTCGCAACGCCGTGTTTACTCCGATTCGCAACGCGGATACGACCCGGGAAGGATGGCGCCCCTTCTTCGGCGACGCCCTTGAAAACGCGGACTATGATCCCGACGTCTGGTCCCTCGACGAAAACGGAATCCTTCGCGCGAACAAGGACGAAATGATCTGGGGCAAGGACGAATATAAAAACTTCTTCCTCGACTTTGAGTTCAGAACGACCAAAGACGCCAACAGCGGCGTCGTGATTCAAGCGACGAATCGAGAGTTATGGATTCCCAATTCCTTTGAAATTCAGATTTACGATTCCTTCGGAAAAGACGCCGATCTGGGATCGTGCGGAGCCGTCTACGGACGCCGCGCGCCCGACTTCAACGTCTGCAAAGCGCCCGGAGAATGGAATCATATGACGATTTCCGTTCTCGGTCCCGATATTTACGTCGTTCTGAACGACCAACTCACGACCCATATGCTCAAATCACAATGGAAGAAGGCCGACGAAAACCCCGACGGCTCCAAGCCGTTCTCATGGCTGATCAACAAGGCGCCCGCTGAGACGCCGACCGTCGGCTCCGTCGGCTTCCAGGGACTTCATGAGAAGGCGCCCGTCGAATATCGCAATATTATGATATGGGGAAAGCCCGCGCCAAAGCCTTAAACCGACGAAAATCAAGTGAAAACGTCGCGCCGCCCTTCTTAAGTGGCGGCGGCGTCGTAATCTTCTGCTCGCGGTCGCGCGCCGCCTCAAGGCGCGCGGTCAGAGCGACCCTGCGGCAAACGCACGCGCAACCGGAAATGCAAACGAGAACCGCTATGAGCACGGGGGCAATATCGATTCTGTATCGTCGAGTTTCAATCGATTGATTCGAGGAAAACGAATGGGAAGAATTGAGGCGACTCCGATTACAACCGAGGACGAACTGGCGTTCGTCGTTTTCTGTATTGAGAATCTCGCGCTTAAACACAGAAAAGACGGCGCGTTAGTTTACGCGGCGCTGAAAGACAAAGGCGATCTTTTGCATCGTTATATTGTCCCGGGGTACGACTTCCTTCACACACAGGACAAAGATTATATTCTGGAAGATATTGAAGGCGTTATGCGGGAACAGGGGATAAGCCTATGAAGGTATATCATGGGTCGCGCGTTATCGTGGAAAGAACGGATATAAATCATTCGCGCAAAAGGGTTTCTTTGTTACGACGCCGTCAGAACGGACAAAGAGTCGTCGACGCTTATCTTCATTACGAGGGGAGCGAGAAATTATGAAGGCAAATCCGATACTTTTACAAAGAAAATACGCCCGCGTGATTGCGCTCTTTGCCCAAAAGAGCGGTTTATCTTTGGACGACGCGCTCGATTTCTTCTATCGTTCGGAGGAATATAAGCTATTGCGGGAAGGCGTCGCCGATCTCCACTGTATGAGCGACGATTATCTGGCGGAAGACTTGAAGGAGGAATACGAACGGCGGACAAGTTGACAGATAAAGAACGGAGAACCCTCGAACCGCTTTTGGATTATCCGGGGTTTTCGTCGCGCCAGATAGCGGAACGATTAGTCGCAGGCAGAGCGTCTGGGCAAAATGCTTGAACGCGCTGGAGCTCATGGCGTTCAATAACAACTCAGACTGCGACTGTGGTCAAATAATACGGGAATTCTTTGATGCGATTAATCGAGTCGGCAACGACGTCCATGTTGCCGTTATGAAAAGCGAATGTCATGACGTATGGTCAGAACCACTGACTCAAGGCGACGTTCTGCTACGGGCTCTCGCTCCTTATCTGCTCGGAGCCAAAGCCAAAACAACGCCCTTAACGCCTCGGATTTGGATAATTATTACCTATTATCCTGCCCGTATTTGAGTTTGCGTTCGTGCTCCTTTGGGACGTCTTGGCTAAAGGAGACAACAAGTCATTGGGGTCGTTTTCACATCAAATTCGAAAGTCTTTTAACTCCCTGCTCAAGTTAATCTCCTGTCCGGTTAAATCTTGTCTCAGCTTGCAAACCGTTTCGGCTTCAATGAGGAATTCAAAAAAGACTTGACGCCGTAACGATCAAGCGTTAGAATGGTAGTGGACTTAGGCGCCCTTTGTAGCAGTATAGCGCAACCCTTTGTCTTGCTGTTGTTCCAGTGAGGCTGTTCGCTGTTTTTTGGTTTATAGGCAAATAGATTTCCATCTAACGGAGGTTGTTATGAGCTTTAGAAACCGTTTTGCAAGAGGTTTTATCTCGGCGGCGTTCATCGTCTTATTCTTCTTTGAAGCGGCGGAGTTCTGCACAGCCTTTTCCACGAAGCCCGTTAGGTTTGACGGTTATTGTAATCTCAGACCTTTCTCGGGGATGGTCATCTGTCTTGACGCTGGGTGTAAAGACAAGTCCACCGAAGGCAATCGTCTCCGTTGCAAGGTCTTGGACGACGCTAATGGAACGAAAACGTGCGATTGCGCCCCTTCCAAGTAGAGGTTAGTTAATCGCTGGTTATGCGTGTTTTTGATTATGCCGGGAGGTAGTCTCCCTCCATTTAG